>DATCBN010000066.1 GCA_036511855.1 Candidatus Eremiobacteraceae bacterium
CTGCTTTGGTTCGACGAGATCGGCGACGTACGCGTTGGTGATGCTGATGTTGCCGCCGGAGACGCCTTCGACGATGCGCGCGACGAACACCCAGAACAGATTGCCTGCAAACGCCAACATCCCCCAGCCTATCGTCGCACCGATTTGACTGATGATCAGCACGCGTTTGCGGCCGATGCGATCGGAGACTCGACCCCAGACAGGACCGGCCACGAGTTGGCACGCGGCGAACGTGGAGAAGAGAATGCCCACAACGACATCAGTTGCGCCGAAGTGCGTGATGAAATACGGAAGAATGGGAAGGATAATGCTGAAGCCGAGGATGTCGACGAACGTGACACCCAAAATGGGCAGGAGCCGCGAGAACAGCTTCATGGCGCCTTAACCTTCCCTGACTGTCGCCAGATGCCAGCCGCCGCAGAACTCGCAGGCGTAACTCGTCTGGGCCGGTTCATCCGGATAGAGACTGTGGATGTACGCCGCTCGAGCGCGCGCTTCGCCTTCGCTGCCGAAGCGTTTTTTGCGCGTGCATGCCTTGCCCTCGAAATCGAGGCCACGAAAAATCGGCTTGGACGAGCGTGGTGGTTTTGGCATCGCACTGCGATTCCGGTTCGCTCGGGCCGCGCTTAGTCCTCGGGCGCACAAAGGAGAGTACCGCGGCGACCGAGCAAGTCCGAACGACACCGGGTTGAATGGAGCAGATATGCCGGATGAACCCCGAGTCCGTCGGGCGAGCCGCTCGCAGGGGCGCGACCACCTCGGCGGGCCCGATGTGGAATGGAAGTTCGAGCCCATCTACAACTCGCCTTCGGAATGGAATATCACGGCGCGCTGGATGGACTACGATCCCGAAAAGGCCGCACCGTACGACGTGCTCGACGCGATGCTCATCGCCGACGAAGTCCGATGGCGCGCGAGCGAAATGATCGCATTGCTCTTTGCAAAAGCCCGCACGCTCGATCAGGTGCGCCGCGCTCTCACATTAAGCGATTGCATCAACCTCATCGGCGGCGCGCTCTCGCCGCCACGCTACGGCGGCACGCCAAACATCCAAGCGCCATCTGTGGAGACGATAGCGGATTGCACTCGGCTCGCGTCCACCGGCAATCGCATCAATCGCACGCTTCGGCAAGCGGTCGACGCGCAAGGAGTCCTGGACGAACACGCCGCTCAAAGCCTCATTCCGTTGCTGAGCGATGTCGGCGAGTTGGCTCGCACGCTGTACATGCGCTGGTACGGCGAAGCGGGCTACGGCCGGGGGTTATAAGCCGGCCGTTTCACTATCCCGCTTCACGCCGATAATTCCGAAGCCCGCTGCAGTTGCACTCGTGGCCCTCCTTGGCGCGTCTATGCTCGCGCCGTCAAGCGCCGGCGGCGTTGCATCGTCTGCGCCTTCGCTTGCTGTAAGCGCTTCCGGTGCGTCGTTGCCGAACGATGAAACGGTGCTTTTATTCCATACGTTGCAAGCGGATTTTTTCAACGAAGATGATCGGACGGTCTATGTGCAGACCGGCGATATTCCGGCGATGTGGCTGCGCGATTCTGCCGCCCAAGCACGGCCCTATATCCGCTTCGCCCCAATCGCGCCGCAGCTTGCGGCTTCGATCCGCGGCGTGATCGCGCGCGACGGCAAGAACATTCTCGTCGATTCCCATGCAAACGCATTCACCGCCGGCTACAAAGTCTGGGAAGAGAAGTGGGAGGTGGATTCGCTGGGTTATCCCGTGCGCATGATGTGGCTCTATTGGACCACGACCGGCGACCGGAGCATCTTTACGCAACGCCTGCATTGGGCGCTCGCACACGTGTTGAACACATTTTCGTGCGAGCAGCAGCACGCCACGTGCTCGTCCTATCGCACGAGATTCCTGTCCAACGGCGGCGCAGGCGCGCCGTTTGGATACACGGGGATGATCTGGAGCGCCTTCCGGCCTTCGGATGATCCCGTGCGCTACCCGTACAACATCCCGCAGCAGGTCCTCGCGGCGGATGCGCTCGACGATCTCGCCGAAATGGAGAACGTAGGATACGGCGACGGCGCTGCGGCCGCACGTGCATCGACGATGGCGGCGCAGATTCGGACGGGCATCGCAAGATTCGGTGTGGTCCACGACATAAACAACGGCACGCTCATGGCGTACGAAGTCGACGGTCTCGGTAACTACGAACTCATGGACGACGCGAATACACCGAGCCTGCTGTCTCTGCCATATTTCCGCGCCGGTTACGCGGGGACGGTTTTGTACTTGCGGACTCGCGCGTTTGTGCTTTCGACAGCAAATCCGTACTATTACTCAGGCAAGTACGCGACGGGCGAAGGCAGCGCGCACACGCCGACGGGCTGGGTGTGGCCGATGGCGCTTGTCACCCAGGCGCTCACCGCGCGCGACCCAAGTGAGACGCGGAGATTGATCTCGCGAGTGAGATCCACGCGCGGCGCCGACGGACTTCTTCGCGAAAGTTTCGACCCCAACAATCCGTTCCATTACACGCGCGCTTCGTTTGGTTGGGCAAACGCGCTTTTCGCAGAGCTTGAATTTCGCGTGTACGGCGACATTCCGCCCGAGCCGGGCAGCGCACCCACGCCGGTGCTCGCTTCGCCGGTCGAATCGTGGGAATTCGCCGCGCGCGCCATGCGCACGGCCCAGCTCTTGCCAATGGATCGGTGACCTGTAGGAGGGCAAGCTTCGCTTGCCCCGTTTTTTTCTAAACTAGTATTAGGGCAAGCATCGCTTGCCCTAAAATGGGTGAGCGTTGCTCACCCTCTTACAGGAGTCTGCCAATTCAATCCGGCGGCGTGGAGTTCGGATCCCATATATGCTCGGGTTCATCAAGTTCGGCGTTGATCCAACGCGCCCACACGAACAGCGCATCGGAAAGCCGGTTGATGAATTTGAGCGCGGCCGGCGAAACCGTTTCGGTCTGAGATAACGCAACGATCAGGCGCTCGGCGCGGCGGGAGACGGTGCGCGCCTGATGCAAAAACGCGCCGGCATACGAACCGCCGGGGTGGATGAAATTCGTGAGCGGGTCCAGTTCGGTCTGCGCGAAATCTATCGATCGTTCAAGCGCCGCCGCATCTTTTTCGGTGACGACCGGCGCATTTGCGCGGCGATCGGCCGCCAGTGTGGCGAGGTCGCTGCCCAGGTTGAAGAGCGTGTCCTGCGTCCATGCAAGCCACGCATCGAGTGATCGGGCGCGCCCTCGCGACGAGTGCTCGGCGAGCGCTCGTCTGGCCAGACCAATGACCGTGGAGCATTCGTCCACAGTGCCGAAGCACTCGATGCGGCTGGAATTCTTAGGGACGCGCTGCCCTCCGACGAGACCGGTGGTGCCGTCGTCGCCGCCGCGAGTGTAGATGCGCGCGATCTTAGACACAGATCACGCGATGCGGCCTTCGGCGACATCGAGAAGATCGACCCACCCAGTGACGCGGCCCTGAACATTTGCGGGCAACTTCGCGACCCGTTCTTTAAAACGAGCGCGATCGGCATCGTCATCGCCGTCGTTGAGAAAAATCGTCGCAAATTGTTTTGTTTCGGCGGGCGTCTTCGGCGCATGGGACTCAAGCCAGTGCGACATAGCCGCGTCGTCGGGCGACTCGCGGACGCCCTCGAGAAACACGCCCGGCGTCAAGCCGAGAAACTCGAGCAGCGTCATGTCGAATCCGCTCTTATCGCCGTACAAATATTCGCCGAGCGTGTCGGAAAGCGCAGCGCGTGCTTTGTCGATGGTGCGCGGCAGCATAGGAATTCCCAGCAGCGTCTCTCTGGGGCTTCGCGGAAAATCTCGTGTGAGGTCCATTTATTTTATCCGTCCTTCGTCAAAATCGATCCAATCGAGCCAGGTTGTGATTTTGTTGCGCACCGCAGCAGGCGCTTTGGCGGCCACATGTTCTTTGAGTTCAACGCGGTCTTCATCGGACTCGAGTCCAAATGCTTCGAGCGACTCGATCAATTCTTTGTCATCGCGTGCGTCGACCGTGCGCGCATTGGCATGCAGCCATTTCATGACGGCAGCGTCGTCGGGCGATTGCCGGATACCGTCGAGAAACGACTCAGCGTCGATGCCGAGAGTGTCGAAAAGCGCGCGGTCGTATCCGCTGTCGTCGCCGAAGCGATATTCACCGAGCTTGCCGACGAGGAACGCGCGCGCCTTATCGATGGTGCGCGGCAGCATAGGAATGCCGTCGAGACGATCTCGCGGACTGCGGGGAAACGAGTTGGTGAGATCCATGCGGCTCCTCTATAGTGTAGTGTAGGAGGGTGAGCAACGCTCACCCATTTTTTGGGCAAGCGATGCTTGCCCTACTACGGGATCAACGTCAGATCAATCCCAAAGAGCGGCCGACGCGGTCGAACGCGGCCAACGCCCGGTCGAGGTGGCTCGTCTCAAGCGCCGCGCTCATCTGCACGCGGATTCGAGCGGCGCCTTCGGGCACGACCGGAAATCCAAATCCGGTGACGAAAATGCCTTCCTTCAATAACATGTCGCTCATCTTGATGGCAAACGACGTTTCGCCGACGATGATGGGGATGATGGCGCTGTCGCCTTCGAGCGGCCGGTAGCCGAGCTTTTTCAACCCGGCACGAAAATAGACGATGTTCACGCGCTGTTTCGCAAGCAGCTCGGGATGCGCTTCCAGCTCTTCGATCGCCGCGAGTGCGCTGCACGCCACCGTGGCCGGCAGTGCGTTGGAGAATAGCTGTGGCCGGGATTTCTGGGTGAGTGTTTCCACAAGCGCCGATGAACCGGCGACAAACCCGCCCGCCGCGCCTCCAAGCGCTTTGCCGAGCGTGCCCGTGATGATGTCGATCTGCCCGGTGAGGCCGAAATGCTCGATCGTGCCGCGTCCGGTGGGTCCGGTGACGCCGGTGCCGTGACTGTCGTCGACGATGGTCACGCCGTTGTACCGTTTGGCAAGCGCCACGATCTCGGGCAACTTCGCCAGGTCGCCTTCCATTGAGAAGACGCCGTCGCTGATGACGAACTTTATGGTATCGGGCGGCAGCGCAGCGAGCTTCGCCTCCAGATCCGCCATGTCGGAATGTTTGTAGCGCATGCGCTGCGCTTGCGTGGCCATGCGACAGCCGTCGATGATGGATGCGTGATTGAGCTCGTCCGAGATGACCGCCGTGCCCTCGACGCCGATCGTCGGGATGAGGCCGGTATTGGCGGCCCAACACGAGACGTACGAGAGCGAAGCCTCCGTGCCGAGGAATTCTGCGATCTTTTCCTCGAGCCGTTGATGGATGTCGAGCGTTCCACAGATGAATCGCACGCTGGAGGTGCCTGCGCCGTAGCGCCGCAGACCCTCCACGCCGGCATCGACGACGCGCGGATTGTCGGCCAAGCCGAGGTAGTTGTTGCTCGACAGCACGATGGCGTCGCCTGCCTCGACCATGTGGACTTGCGCGCCCATCGGCCCGGTGATGTGGCGAAGCGATTTGAACGTGCCGGCGGCGCGCAGGGTGTCGAGATCGGTTTTGAGATTGCGGTCGTAGGTTTGGTTCATGGACTTCCTATTCGGAGATGTTCATCACGATCTTGGCAGCCTTGCCCTCTTTGAGCAGTTCGAAGCACTCGGCGAAGTCTTCGAATGGCATGACGTGCGTGATGATCGAGGTGAGGTCGATTCGTCCGGCCACGACCATCGCCTGCGTCTGATACCACGTTTCGAACATGTTGCGGCCGTTGATGCCAAGCACGGTCAACCCTTTGAAGATGATGTGCTCGGCCAAATTCAGGCTGACGTTGTCTGCCGGCAGCCCGAGCATCGCGGCCCGCCCGCCGTTGCGTACCGCACTCAATCCCAGGTTGATCGCCGCCCCGCTGCCGCTCATCTCTAGTAGCACGTCGGCGCCGTCGCCGTTTGTGAGGGCGATGATCTTTGCGCGTACATCCGGGTCGCGAGCGTCGAAAACGTTGTCGGCGCCCAACCGCGTGGCCAATTCGAGCTTCGTGGGGTTGACGTCCACCGCGATCACTTTGGCTGCGCCCGCGGCTCGGGCGACCGGAATGGCCATGAGGCCGATCGAGCCGACGCCCGTGATGACGACGCTTTTCGCGCTGACGCCGGCCGCCATGACTGTGTGCACGGCGTTCCCGAGCGGATCGAAAACGGCCGCCCACTCATCGGGCACGGCCGGATCAAGCTTCCAGACATTGTGTTCCGGCATCGCGATGTAGTCGGCGAAACAGCCGTCGCGGTCGACGCCGATGATCCGGACGCGCTCGCAGATGTATTCTTGTCCGGTGCGGCATAGCAGGCACGTGCCGCACGAGATGTGGCCTTCGGCCGAAACGCGATCGCCCGGCGCAACGCTCTTCACCTCAGGGCCGATCTCGGCAACCACACCCATGAACTCGTGACCGACAATGAGCGGCGGCTTGACGCGGTTTTGCGACCACTTATCCCACGCCCAGATATGACCGTCGGTTCCGCAGATGCCAGCTTTGCGCACCCGGATGAGCACGTCGGTGGGACCGACGCGCGGCAACGGCGAGTCTACAAGGGTCATGCCGGGTCCGGGCGCAGATTTGACGAGCGCACGCATCGACTTCGGAAGCGTCACCGCGCAATCTACGACCAGTCGTCAGCCGTCGCCTCCGGCCATTCTATAGGCCGGGCCAAAACAGGCCGACCCGGCCGCCTCGGCCGAATGACGCGCACAACGAAACGCAATTCCTTGTCGCATCCTCTGGAGGTTGCCGTGAGCGCAAAGATCACCCCCGACGAATTATGGCCGTCCCTGCCCTATGACGAAATCGCGCCAACTGTCGAGTACCTTCACCGAGTGGCGCAAATCGGCGGCAAGTACACGCTCGACCAACCCTTTCAGCCCGGTTGGGGAAGCATCGGCCTGACCGTAACGCCGAAAGGCTTTGCGACGCCGCCCCTATGGACCGGCGACGTGATGTTCGTCGTGGACTACGACCTTTTGGACAACCGGGTCACGGTGACCGCGTCCGGCGGCACGGTCACGCTACCTCTGACAGCAGGATCGGTCGCCGACTTTTATGCGAAGTTCGTCGATGCGGTCGCACCGCTCGGAATTCCCCCGCCGCGATCCGCGATCGCGACCGAAATCCCCGGCGCCTCGCACCTCGACGTCGACCGCGAGGCGCGTCCGTACGATGCGGCGGCCGCGCGCCGCATATGGGCCGCCTTCGCGAGTTCCGCGCGTGCGCTGAGCGAATATCAGGCGTCGTATCGCGGGCCGCGCCTTCCGGTCGGCATCATGTGGGGCGGTTTCGATCTCTATGCACCGAGATATAACGGGCGCGGCGTCGATCCTCCGAGCACGGCTCCGGTCTTCCAACAAAACGGCATGTGCGCCGAAGTGGTCGCGGTCGGATTCTACTTCGGGGACAGCCGCTCTCCCATGCCATCATTTTTTGCATACATCTCTCCTCCGCCGCAAGGAATCGCAACGGCGACGTTCGGTGTCGACGGCGCCGCATTCAATGCACAAGCTGGGCTGATCGGTCTGCCTTGGGAGACCGTCCGCGCCACAAGCGATCCGCACGGCACCATTCTCACGTTCGCCGACGCAGTCTACGAAAATGCGGTCAAGCTCGGCGGATGGCCGGCGGATTTGGTCGGCCAGCGCTGTGACGGCTGGTACGCAAGCGCTCACCGGGTCCCGGCCAACTAGGCGGCGTCACTTGCGCGTCGCGTGAATCAAATCTTCGCGTCGATCATTTTTCTTGCGACGATTGCCGCTATAATAGCGCGCCCATCTCGGTTTCCCGAATGGCTCGCCGCGACGGTCGGGGCATTCCTCATGATCGTGACCGGCGTGGAGCCGGCGCGCGATGCCGCCCTTGAGATCGCAAAGCAATGGAACGTGCTGTTGTTTTTCGCCGGCTTGACCGCGGTGGTCGCCGTGGCGGAATCTGCGGGGTTTTTCGCATGGGTCGCGTATTTGGCCGCGACCACCGCACACGGATCGGGCCGGCGCTTGTTCTTTGCTGTGATCGCGGCCGGAATTCTAATCACGCTTTTCCTGACCAACGACGCCGCGGCGGTTGTGATGACGCCGCTAGTCTTCGTCCTCGTCCGGCGCTTGCGGCTCCCAGCGACCCCGTTCGCATTCGCGTGCACCTTCATCGCAAACGGCGCATCGGTCGCACTTCCGATCAGCAATCCCATCAACATCATCATCGGCACCGCCGCGCACTTCCGGCTCGGCGAGTATGTCGCGTTGCTGTGGTTGCCGGCGCTCACCGGGATCGTGGCGACGGTCGCGATGCTGTGGACAGTGTTCCGCCGCGCTGTGCGCGTCAAGTTCAATGGCGCATCTGTGATCCGCCCAGACGATGACCCGCGGTATCGAATTGAAGTGAGCATTTTCCTTGCCTTGACGGCGCTGGCATTCATCACGACGTCCGCCGTGGGCGGTTCGGTGGGTCTCACCGCCGCGGTCGCCGGCGCCACGCTGCTGTGTCATGGTTTGTATCGCCGCGCCCTGCGCTGGCCGCGCGTCGTCTCGGAAATGAATCCCGGCATCGTCATCATGGTCGCCGCCCTCTTCGTCGCAGTCGATGGCGTGCGGCATTCCGGATTGCTCAATTCGGCGGCGGCCACTGTGATCGCGGTGGCGACGGCCCATCCATCTCTGGCCGGTCCATTGGCCGCGCTCGCGTCGGCGGCGGCGTCGAATCTCTTCAATAATCTGCCGACCGCCCTCATCGTGGTCGGAACGCTGCACGTCGGGGCGCTTCCGGTAGACGTGGCCCGTCAATTTGCTGCGGGCGCGATCGTGGGGTGTGACCTCGGGCCGAACCTTACGACCGTGGGGTCCCTCTCCACACTTATCTGGCTCGTGCTCCTGCGACGGCGCGGCTTGAAGATCTCGGCGGCAGAGTACTTCAAAGTTGGGATTGTGCTCGCGCCGGCGGTGTTGGCTTGCTCAGTTGTCGCGCTCTGGCTTGCGAATCGGTAACTAGGCCAGGAAGGATAAATAAGTGCTGATCGTCATCTGTCTCGACTTGGAGGATGGCATTGATCCTATCAAAGGGCTCGCCGGCAGCTTCCCGCTCGACGGAGCGGACGTGACGCTGCTGCACGTCGTCGACACCGCCGAACGCGCCAAATTGGAAGACGCCGTGAGGCCGGGAATCGTACGCCCTCCGCTGACGCGAGTCGAGGACGACCTGGATGCCGATGAGCAAAGGATGCTGCGCGAAACATACGATGAGGCATCTTCGATCTTGCGTGGATGCCATGCGGGCGAGATAACCCTAAACGTGGGCTCCGGGCGGCCGGAGCGGGTCATTGTGAGCTACCTAGCCGAGATGAAGGCCGGCCTCTGCGTGATGGCGCGCCGGCCAGATTGGAAGCAGAATCGCGACAGCGGTCCACACTCTGTCGGCCATGTAGCCCGGTTCGTCGTGGACCACGCCCCGTGCCCGGTGCTTCTGCTGCGCTAGACTTGGGTTTTGTGACGCGCTACGATGTCGAATCGCCTGCGTTCTTGTTCTCCGATGCGCGCGCGACTGTGTAGCGTTTCTTAAGTTCGTCCAACACATCTTGCGGAAGCATCGAATCTCCCTCTTCAGGGCCCCCAGGATCCGGAATGCCCATGAACTTGCGCATGCACGGTGCGTGATCGTGATCATATGGGACGTTGTGAATCGGACACGTCGGCATGCTTTCAATCCTTTTCTCGGCTGTCGAATCTACTTCGATATATACCCAACCGATGCTAATTCGACACCGATCGTGCAGACGGGCGCGCAGACTTTGGTATTACGTACTACGTTTAGATGTCTTTGCGAATCGCAGGCGGACGAATCGATGTCGATGCGGAACTATTCATCAGCGCGAAAACCTCACACACGATTTCGAAAGGATGGCATATGGCCAACATCTTGTGGACAATCATCGTGATCTTGTTCGTGCTTTGGTTGATCGGTTTTATCGGGCACATCGGCGGCTCGCTCATCAACATCTTGATCGTCATCGTGATCATCGGCGTCATCTACAATCTAGTTACGGGCCGCCGCTCCGTGTGACGCTAGGTCCGGCTTTGCGGATTCTTGCCGAATAGCGCCAACGATTGCGCGGTCTTGAGCACTGTAGCGCGCGCGGCGGCTTCGACGCCGACCGAGTACCGGTAACCGCGGTAATCGAATTCAAGAACGCTCTCATTGCAGTTGGCGCTGCACACGGCACGCGAAAAGAAGCCGGTGACGCCTGGCTCAAAGGCCAGCCTTGAACCCGTCAACGGTGGCGTCTGCGACGTGATCCGTTCTCCGTGTATCGTTCTAAAACAACAGTACATGCCAGTGTGACAATCATTCCCCATCGACATCTGAACGGTGGGTAGCTGGATTGGAATCTACGTGTGCGCCTGCGGGGAACGTGAAATAGGTTGCACGCGCGCATGTTGGCGATGTAACGATGTAACATCGCGTCCTGAAAATAGGCGAAGAGTGGGCAAGCATTGCTTGCCCTAGTACGGACCTTGCCCTCCAAGTCTAGAGCGCCAACCATATGACTCGTGCTCTGTCACGGCAGAGGCCACTCGTGCGTCATAGAAAGAGCAAGGGAGACTGTCCGTGCCGCGATCAGCACCCGTCAATCGAAGAATCCGTCCCAGGCCGGTACTGGGCCGCCAAGCGGCCGCTGCGCGAATCTACAATGTCGCGCTGCTCGTGTCCCTGATCCTCTTCGCCGTCGCGCTCGCGTTCGTACGCTAAAGCCGCCTCAAAAAAAACTTCAAAATATTTTCCCGCCCTTGTCGATTTCGCTGTCCCTCGTTCGACGTGTCAGTAGGGCTAGGTTCCGGAGGCCACCCTCCGGAAGCCCAGGCGCCACACTGAACTGAAACGGAGAACGACGATGCGATTCATGGTCATTGTCAAGGCGACCAAGGATTCCGAGGCCGGCATTTTACCGAGCGAGAAGCTCCTCACTGACATGGGAAAATTTAACGAAGAGCTGGCGAAAGCCGGCGTGATGCTCGCAGGCGAGGGACTTCAGGCGAGCTCGAAGGGTGTGCGCGTCAAATTCTCAGGAGAGAAGCGAACGGTCACCGATGGCCCCTTCGCCGAGACCAAGGAACTGATCGCGGGCTTCTGGCTGTGGCAAGTGAAGTCAAAAGAAGAGGCGATCGAGTGGGTCAAGCGTTGCCCCAATCCGCATGACGGCGAATCCGAGATTGAAATTCGCCAAGTGTTCGAGGCGGACGACTTCGGCGCCGCGCTCACACCCGAAGCCAAGAAGACCGAAGAGCGAGTGAGTGCTCAGATAACCGCGAACGCGAAGAAGCAGTAGCCGCGCGATTCCGCCTACACCCACCCATCGCGCCATCGACGCGGTGTGGAGAATCGAATCTGCGAAGCTCATCGCCGGTCTTGCGCGCATCGTTCGCGACGTTGGACTTGCCGAAGAGCTTGCGCAGGATGCGCTCGTCGCGGCGCTCGAGCAATGGCCGGAGTCAGGTGTGCCTCGCAATCCGGGCGCCTGGCTCATGGCCTCTGCGAAACATCGCGCGATCGACTTCATACGCAGAAGAACGCTGCTTAAGCGAAAGCAAGAGGAGATCGGCCGCGAACTCGAGCTCGAAAAAGCGCCGGCTCCCGAATTGGATGAAGCGCTCGATGATGAGGACGTCGGCGACGATCTATTGCGTCTCGTGTTCATATCCTGTCATCCGGTTCTTTCGACCGAAGCGCGCGTCGCGCTCACGCTCCGGCTGCTCGGTGGTCTGAAAACGGAAGAGATCGCAAGGGCTTTTCTCGTGTCCGAACCGACGGTCGCGCAGCGCATCGTGCGCGCCAAGCGAACACTTGCCGAGGCCCGCGTCCCCTTCGAAGTGCCCCGCGGTCCTGAGCTTGAAGCCAGGCTGTCGTCGGTGCTCGAAGTCATCTACCTGATCTTCAACGAGGGCTACTCGGCCACCGCCGGTGACGATTGGATGCGGCCGGAACTCTGCGACGATGCGTTGCGACTGGGGCGCATCCTCGCCACACTCGTGCCGGACGAACCCGAAGTGCACGGCCTCGTCGCTCTCATGGAGATCCAGGCCTCGAGAGCGCACGCGCGCGTCGGCGCGTCCGGCGAGCCCATCCTGCTCCTCGAGCAGAACCGGGCGCGCTGGGATCACATCCTCATACGCCGAGGGCACGCGGCGCTCGAGCGCGCGGAGTCGCTTGGGGGCACGCTCGGTCCGTACGCTTTGCAAGCAGCAATCGCCGCCTGCCATGCGAGGGCGCGAGTTGCGGAAGAAACCGATTGGCCGAGAATCGCGGCGCTGTACGATGCGCTTGCGCAGCTTTCGCCGTCTCCTGTCGTTGACTTGAACCGCGCGGTCGCGATCGCAATGGCATTCGGTCCGGCGGCGGGGCTCGAGCTCGTCGACGCGCTGATGCCGGAGCCGTCGCTCAAAGATTACTATCTCTTGCCCGCCGTGCGCGGAGATTTTCTGGCGAAGCTCGGACGCATCGATGAGGCGCGCGCGGAGCTCGCCCGAGCGGCGTCCCTCACGCGCAACGCACGCGAGCGCGAAATGCTTCTCGAACGCGCCGCGGCACTTGCGGCGCCGCCGCCGGCATAGAGTCCGTGCAATTTCCAGGACTACCCTCGACCTCGCATTGAACCAACGTCTCTATGCCCCGCAAGAAGAATCCCGCCGCGCCGGCACGGCTGCGCGAGATCAAAGAAAAGATCGTCATCCAGCAAAAGCGGGCGCAGAGGCCTGCGTTGCCGGTGAATAGTCACGCCCAAATCTCCAAGAACAAGCTCGAACGCGAGCGCCAACTCGCGCGCAAGCGCGCTCGCCGCGGAGAGTGGGACGAAGCCTGATTCCGACAATCGAAGACGCACTGGGCCCGGACGGGCTCATCGCGCGGTGTCTTCCCGGCTACGAACTTCGGCCCGCGCAAGTCAACTACGCAAAACGCGTGCAGCGCGGGATGCTCGAAAACATCCACGTGATGGCCGAGGCCGGCACAGGCACCGGAAAGTCGTTCGGCTACCTCGTGCCGGCGCTGCTAAGCGGCGAACGCCTCGTTGTCTCCACGGCGACCATCGCCTTGCAAGAACAATTGCTCACCAAGGACATTCCGTTGGTGTTGCGCGCGCTTTCCTCGCCTGCTCGGGTCGTGCAGCTCAAAGGCCGCTCCAACTATCTGTGCAAAGATAAAATCGGCCAGCTTTATCGCCAAACATCGATGGCACGATCCGATGACGAGCGCCGGCTGTTCGCGTGGGCGGAGCAGACCGAGACCGGGGATCGGGCCGAACTGGATTTTGTTCCGGCGGCGCGGCTGTGGAGCGAGGTCGACACCGACGCCGACGACTGCATTATGGAAGCATGCGAGTTTTTCGGGCCGGAACGCTGTCACCACATGCGCGCCCGCGAGGCCGCGCGCCACGCCGACATCGTGGTCGTGAATCACGCACTGTTTTTCTTGAACCTCGCGATGGGCGGCGGCCTCATCCCGCCGTTCGAGTACGCGGTATTGGACGAGGCGCATCAGATCGATGAGTGGGCGACCGCCGCCTTTTCGTCGTCCATCTCCCGGGCATCGATCGGCCGCTTGCAGCGCAAACTCGCGCGGTACTTCCACATGGATGTCCTCTTGGACGGCGAGCTTTCCAACGCGGCAGAGGAATTCTCGGCGGCGCTTGGAGCCGGATCGCGTCCGCGCTATCCGCTGCACGAGAACGACCGCGCGATGGAACTGCTCGAACCGCTCCAACGCGCGCTGTATCGCGTGGAGAACTGGGTGGCGTCACGTTGGCGCGATGCGTCGCGCTTTCCGAATTTAGATGTTGAGGCCTTGGAGCGCAGGCGCGACTTGTTGGTGGATGCGGTGGTTGCCCACACGCAGGCGATCGAACGCATGCGCCTCATGGAAGGCGACTGGATCAGTTGGGCGGAGCGTCAAGGCGACGCCCGCTCGGCATATGCCGCGATTTCTGCACCCGCAGTGGTTGCGCCGATCTTACGAGCACGGCTCTTCGATGAGACGGCGTGCGTGGTGATGACGTCAGCCACCATCGCGACTGGCCATGATTTCTCGTACTTGCGTCGCCAAGTGGGGCTGACCGACGCGCCGATCGACGAGATCGTCGTGGAATCGCCGTTCGACTATGCGCGTCAGGCGATGCTGTATCTGCCGCCGGCGCGTGTTAATCCGAAGAGCGCCACGTTCGCACACGACGCGGCCCGCATCGTGTGCGACGTGCTCGACGCCACCAACGGCCGCGCGTTCGTCTTGTTCACGTCACACGCGGTGATGCGTACGGTGGCGTCCATCGTCGCGCCGCAGCTTTCGTATCCTTCGATGGTGCAAGGCGACATGCCGAAGGGCCGGATCTTGGATTGGTTTCGCGCGCAGAAAAATCCGGTGTTGTTCGCGACCGCATCGTTTTGGGAGGGCGTCGACGTCGTGGGCGACGCGCTGTCATGCGTGATCATCGACCGCATTCCGTTCCCGCCGCCCGACGATCCGGTGCTCGTCGCTCGCGCGGCAGCCGTGCGCGAAGCGGGCGGCGATCCGTTCAATGAGTTGAGCGTGCCGGCAGCGATCATGCGTTTGAAACAGGGGTTGGGCCGGCTGATCCGCAGCGCTTCAGATATCGGTTTGATGTGCGTGCTCGACGGCAGGTTGGAGACGATGCCCTACGGCCGTCGCATCTTGGCCGCGCTCCCACCGGCGCGACGCGTGCACGAGTTAGATGAAGTTCGAGAGTTCTTACGATCCGCATCGACTTCGGGTGAGTGACGTTGCGGTGGACTCGATCGGGTCAGGCCGGCGACGGCGCCAATTGCCTCTCTCGGCGCGAAAGTAAGCCCTCGACCATGCCGATTTCAAACGCGTCGGAGACGAAGTGTTAGTCGTCGTCCGGCGGACCGTGGACGGCGCCCGGCCGCAGGAAATATTTTGGACCGATCGGCGCCGAGATGACATGGAATACGTTCGGCGTCTGAAGGTAATCGAAACAGTCGGAGAGATCGTCGGCGCGGGCGTCGGTGAATCCGAGCGAACCGAGATTGTAGTCTTCTTCGACGTAGCGCAGAATGCTGCCGAATTCGTGATCGACGTGTGACACGTAGCCGGGTTTGGAATATGGCGAGACGACGATAAACGGCACGCGCATGCCAAGCTCGTACGAGTTGAAGATATTCGGCGGCGGAACGTGATCGTAGAAGCCGCCCCAATCATCCCAGACGATGAAGATCGCGGTATCGTTCCAATACCCGCTCTGGCCGATCTCGTTGACGATCGAAGCGACCCATGACGGCCCGCTGCCGTCGGTGGACCCCGGGTGGTCCGATGCGGCCGCATCCGGGATGATCCATGAGATCACGGGGAGCTGGCCCGAAGTGATGTCTGTGAGGACCTTGGTTTCCGGAATGATGACTTTGTTCCAATCGGCGCCAAACCGCAGGTGCTTGATCGAATTGGGTCCGGTCCAAATCGAGCCCGCATTCGGCGCGTAGTATTTCCATGAGATATTGTTCGCGTCGAGCAGATCGATGAGCGTGGGATGCTCAAAGCACGGGAACATCGTCGACGATTCGTTGCCGTTCGGGTCGATCATGGCCACCGTAGTCCCGGCCGGCGCATCGCAGCCGGCCACGGTTACGCCGTTTTGCGTATGCGGGTTCTCCGCCGCCAGCAGCGGACTCCCGACCGACGGCTCGGATGTGCCGGCTATCAAGTATTGGTGAGCGGGAAAACTCGGACCCTGATTCGTCTGAAACATGCGGTCGCCGAACGTGTATTGTTCGGCGAGTTCGAAATACGGATGGACTTGCGAAGGCGGCACGTAGCTATACGCGCACGGAGGACTCGGACAAGATTGATCCTCGAGGTCGAAGCCGTCCATCTTGCCGCGGTCGTAGCCCTTGACGAAACTGTCATGTGTATGAGAGAGAAAAATATTAGCGACTAGCGCTACGGGCTGGAGCGCTAGAGTGTGTCCCTGCGAATCCTTGCCGGTGTTGGCGACGTCCGCGCCGGGCAGCCCGTGGAACAAATCGTCGGGCGAGCGATTCTCCTGAACGATGATGACGATGTGCTTGATGGGCGTGGTGGAGGGAGGGGTGGTCGGCGGCGTTGTGACTCTCGGCAGGGGACCGAAGCCCGCTCCGCCAGCGCAATTGGTCTGCGTCAGTACGAGACAGATCAAACCGGCAAGTCCAAGCAATCGCTTCACGCTTAGGTGATACGCACTCCATAGCCTGACAATCCTAGCCGCGGGGATAAAATTTGAATGAAAAAATCAGTGCCAGCGCGCGTAGTCGGCGAAAAAACCTTGCCAACCGCCGCCCACCGTGAGTACGGCGCCGTTCACAAACGATGCTTCATCGCCCGCGAGGTACGCAACGGCGTCCCCGATGTCTTCCCAGCTTCCCGGCCTCGTCGTGGGATTGCGATATTCTTTCCGCGTTCGAGCCGTGGCGCGGTCCGCGCTCTTGTCGCGGATGTCTCCGATGCAGATCGCATTGCAAGTCACGCCGTTCGGCCCTTCCTCAAGCGCGATCGATTTGATGAACGCCACAACACCGGCTTTCGCGGCAGCGTAGGCGCTGAGATGACGAAAACCTTGCGTGGTTTCGCTGCCGGTCATTCCAAAGGCTATGATGCGGCCGAATTTCTGTGCCCTCATGAATGAGAGCGCCGAGCGCGAGCAGGCGTACACCGACGTGAGATTGCCGTCGATCATCGCGCGAAAATCTTCCGCCGCCGTAGCGTGCAGGTCTCGAACGAGCATGGGTCCGGCGCCGCAGACGAGGACGTCGAGCCGGCCGAATCGCGCCGCGGCCTGCCCCACGAGCTGTTCAGCTTGCGCGGGGTCCGCCACGTCGGCGCGGAAGGCTTCGGCTTGCGCTCCTTCGGCGCGCACGGCCGCCAGCGTTTCGTCCGCATTGGTTCGGTCGGGTTTGAAATTGCACGCGATGTCGTGGCCGCGCCGCGCGAGGCTCACGCATACGCCACGCATCAGACCGGCTGCACTGCCGCTGACCAGCGCAACCCTTCGTGCAGGCTGCGTACTAGTAGAAGAACTCATCGCGGTCGGGTTCAGGCGGGACATAGAACGGGCCTGCGGGCTCCGCCACGCAGGGGCGCCGCTTTTGGCACTCGAAACACTAGACTGCTAATGTCAAAATCCAACGAAAGCCATTCCGGCAAGAAACTCAAGGGCGCGGCTCCCGTCGGGGACGGCGCTCATTTTTCGATTGCCGGCGATGCCCCGCTCGATCGTCGCAAAACGTCGATCCTCGGCACGGTGGTCTACGAATATATCGCGACGGGCGAACCGGTCGGATCGGCGACGCTCACTTCCAAATATAATCTAGGCGTCAGCCCTGCCACCGTGCGCGCCGAAATGGCCAGCTTGGAAGAAGAAGGCTATCTCGATCAGCCGCACACGTCCGCGGGCCGAGTCCCATCCGACCAAGGCTACCGCTACTACGTCGACCGGCTGATGCTGCCGGAGTCGCTGACCAGCGAAGATGCGGCTCGCATCAACACCGAAGTGCGCCGCGCGAGCCGGCAACTGGACACCGTCGTCGAACACGCGTCGCACGTGCTCTCAAGCGTCACGCGCAACATCGCTTTCGCCATCGCGCCGCGGCTCAAGAGTCAGCAGTTCAAACACGTGCAATTGATCTGGGTCGGACCCCACACCGTGCACATCGTGCTCGTCACCGATCTCGGCCTTGCGGCGCAGACCACCATCGAGACCGAGGTGGAAGTCAACGCCGATCATCTGACGCGTGCCTGCAACATCTTGAATGCAAAACTTGCGGGCCGCATGGTGTCCGACGTGCCGTACGCGGCGCTGCGCGAGCTCGATGCGGAGACCCAGTTGCCGGCCGAGGTCGTGACCGTGTTGTCGCAGTTGTTCGCGGCGCAAAGCGAGGCCGCTTTGGAAAAACGGTTGTTCGCCGGCGGTGCGCATAATCTACTCGACCAGCAAGAATTCCGCGACCTGCGCAAGCTCCGCGCGATCTTGGATCTGCTGGAAGAGCAACGCACGCTCTACGACCTGCTGCAAAGGTCTTTGGTGAACGACGGGGCAACCGTCAGCATAGGCCATGAGCTCGGCAACGCCGACATGAACGAATGCAGCGTGGTCACCGTGCCGTATCGCGTCGGCGCGCACAACGTCGGAGCGGTCGGCGTGCTCGGCCCGCGACGCATGCAATACGCGCGGCTCATCGCCCTCATGAACTGCATGGCCGGCAGTCTCCATACCCTTTTCGAAGGTGATGCGCTCGACTGAAGTCGGGCACGAAAGCGACGATCGATAACGTGCCGGCACAAACCGATCTTTACGATATACTCGGCGTCGCCCGCGGGGCATCCGACGACGAGATCAAACAAGCATACCGTGCGCTCGCCCGAAAATTCCATCCCGACGTCGTGCGCGACGGGAACAAGACGGAAATCGAGACGAAGTTCAAACAGATCAATCAGGCGTACGAGATCTTATCCGATCCTTCAAAACGCGCGCAGTACGATCGCTTCGGCACCACCGGAGGCCCTGGAGGCGCCCAAGGCGGCTTCGGTTTCGGCGACGGCATAGGCGACATCTTCGACATGTTCTTCGGGGGCGCGGGCGCTCGCCGTGGATCCGGATCGCAGCCGGGCGCGGATCTGCGCTACGACCTGCAGATCACGCTGGAAGAAGTATTGCGAGGCGGCGAACGAGAGATCGCGTTTGATCAGCTCGGTCCCTGCGACGTCTGCGCGAGCACCGGATCCGCTTCGAAGGCAAAGCCCACCTTGTGCCGCGACTGCAGCGGGTCCGGCCAACTGCGCGCCGTCCGCGATACGCCGCTGGGCCGCTTCGTCACGTCGGCGCCGTGCGCGCGCTGCGGCGGGTCCGGACATGTGATCGCCGACCCATGCAAAACGTGCGGCGGCAAAGGACGGCGCGACTCCCGGCGCAAGGTGAACATCACGATTCCAAAAGGCGTGGAGACCGGCAACCATGTGCGATTCACCGGTCAAGGCGAAGCGGGCGAGCGTGGAGCCGCGGCCGGCGATCTTTTCGTCTATTTCAGCGTGAAGCCTCACGACATTTTCGAACGCGAAGGACCACATCTGCGCTGCGAGACGACCGTCTCGTTCACGCAAGCGGTGCTCGGCGCGAAACTTGAGATCGACACGCTTGACGGGCCGGCAGTCTTGCAGCTCAGCCCCGGCACGCAGCCCGGCACCACATTTCGAATTGCCGGCCGCGGCCTGCCTTCGCCACGCGGGCGTGGCACGGCGCGAGGCGACCTCTTAGTGGACGTTGGATTGCGCGTGCCGAGATCGTTGACGCGAAAGCAGCGCGACTTGCTCGAAGAGTTCGCGCGCGCCGGCGGCGACGAAGTCGACGGCAAAGGGTTCATCTCGAAGATCAAAGAGGCGTTCGGCGGCGAGTGAGCGCGCCGCAGACGTGGCGACGCTATTCGATGCTCGTCCGGCAGTCCGACGTCGAGCCTGCGTCCGCGCTGCTCAACGAAGCCACAGGTTCGGCCGTCGTCGTTGAAGAGCCCGGCGAAGATGCGTTCCACGACGGCGTTCTGCTGCGCGTGAGCGCGTTCGTCCACTCTACTGGCCCGAAATCGGTCGCGCAATCGTTGAAAGCCCGTTTCGCGCGCTCGCGCCGCGCCGGTCTTTTGCCCGGTGCCCGGCTTTGCGCCGCCGTGACCGTCCGCGACGAGGATTGGGCCGAGTCGTGGAAGCGCTTCTATCGGCCATTCGCAATCGCGCCGCGATTGTGGATCGCGCCGAGCTGGGAAAAGGATTTTCGCGCGCCGCGCGGCAGTCGAACGCTTTGGATGGATCCAGGCATGGCATTCGGCACCGGGCAACATCCCACCACGGCCCTGGCGCTGCGCATGATGTTGCCGCTTGTCAAAACCCGCCGCAAGGCGATCGACATCGGGTGCGGTTCGGGCATACTCGGAATCGCCGCCGGTCTTGCCGGCGCTCAAGTGTATGCGTGTGACGTCGATCCGGTGGCCGTCGCCGCCGCGCGCGACAACTTCCGCGCAAACGGTTTGCGACCGGCCTCTCTGCGCCGCGCCGGCGGCGTGCCTTCCGCGTTCGGCCGCGCGCCGCTCGTGATGGCCAACATCACGGCAAACGTGCTCGTGCGATTGGCGGCGTCATTGGCGAAGTGTCTTGCCAAAGGCGGCACGCTTGTGACGAGCGGCGTGACCAAACGCGGACGTGCTGAAGTGCTTGCGTCCTTCGCAGCTCAAGGGTTGCGTCTGCACGCACAGCGGCGTGCGGGCGAATGGTTAGCGTTCGCACATCGGAAATCGTAGCGCATGGCGGTGCCGCGTTATTTCACGGACTTCGAGGTGGCGGCGGGCGCTTTGGTCGTTCTTGACTTGTCCGACGCGCATCATGCATCCACCGTACTTCGCTGCAACATCGGCGAACCGTTGACACTAGTTTCGTCGGGCGTCGCATGGGATGCAGAATTCGACCACCTGAGGAAGCGAGGCGTCATAGTGCGCGCGCTTCGACATGCATCCGACCAAGGCGGCGAGTTGCCGGCTCCGGTCGTCGTGCTGCAAGCGCTGACGAAGGGCGCGAAATTCGATGAAGTCGTGGAAAAAACGGTAGAACTTGGCGCCGTACGCATCGTGCCGATGAAGTGCGAACGCTGCGAAGCGGAGGGCGGGTCGAACAAATTGGAACGCTGGCGGCGCATCGCGCGTGCCGCGGCCATGCAGTCCAGACGCCGTGTCGTGCCTGCGATTGACGCGACCATATCTTGGGGCAACGCCCTCGCGCGTTACGCGCCCGGCACATTGACGCTCGTCGCGTTCGAAGCAGCGCCGCCTGGAACATTTGAGACCGCGATGCGCTCGCACCGGCTGCAAGGTGCAGTGGTCATCGCGGTCGGACCAGAAGGCGGCCTGCATCGTGACGAAGTCGACGCCGCGACCGCGCAAGGTGCGCACGTCGTCTCACTTGGTCCCACGATATTACGCACCGAAACCGCGGCCGCTGCGCTGCTCGCAGCCGTTGCGTCGCGCGCGGGTTGGTGGTGAGCCGCCCACAGGCAGATAGGATGGATAGTTCAATGCCGGACCACCGGCTCTACACCGACTTAGCCACCTGGTGGCCGTTGTTCTCGGCTCCGAATGAGTATGATGAAGAGGCAGCCTGGATCATCGCTGCGCTCGAAAACGAGATGGGGCGATTTCCGGCGAGCCTGCTCGAGCTCGGCTCCGGCGGCGGCAACATCGCGTCGCACCTGGCGCCGCACGGGCGTCTGACGCTCGTAGACTTGAACCAAGAGATGTTGGACGTGAGCAAGCGCCTCAACCCCGACGCCGAGCACGTTCGAGGAGACATGCGAAGCGTGCGCTTAGGAAAGACGTTCGATGCAGTGCTCATCCACGACGCGATCATGTACATGACCACCATGCAAGATCTCGACGCGGCGCTCGCGACGGCGCGCGCACACCTCCCTGACGATGGTGTGATCGTCGTGGTGCCCGATAACGTCGCCGAAACATTAGAGGCGGGGGAGGACACGGGAGGACACGATGCCGACGACGGCAGCGGCCGCGGCGTCCGGTATCTCCAATGGACGCACGCGGCGGTTCCAGGAGCTTCGACGTACGAAGTGGATTTCGCGATATTGACTCGCGACGCGGACGGTTTGGTAGAAGTCGCCCACGACAAACATATCGAGGGAATTTTCACAAGGCCGGCTTGGTACGAATCGTTCGCGCGCGCGAGATTCAAGCCACCGCACGTCTTCGTCGATCCTTGGCAGCGCGAGGTATTCGTCACGCGTGCAGCCGCACTGTAGTAGCGCAATCGTACTAGGGCAAGCATCGCTTGCCCAAAAAATGGGTGAGCGATGCTCACCCTAGTACGGGTTGCTCACCCTCCTACCGGAATGACGGGGCAAGCGGGGCCAACCATAAAAGTCGGCCCCTACACGCAGCACAGGGGAATCAAAACGCGGGACAGAACATAGTAGTACGTGATTCACGCATATGCCGTATCCGTTGTCATCCCCACGTATAACGAAGCCGGCGGCATCGAAAAGCTCATCGCAGCGTTGAGCGGTATATTCCAAAAAATGGGCGTCGATGGCGAGATCGTGATCGTGGACGATAACTCGCCGGACGGCACCGGCGCCATCGTCGATGGCTTGGCGAGCCGTTATCCTTGTCGTTGCGTTCACCGGGCGGGCAAGCTTGGCTTAGCATCGGCGGTCATCGACGGATGGAAGACATGTGCGTCGCCGATTCTAGGCGTGATGGATGCCGACTTCAGTCACGATATCGAAATCGTGCCGCAGTTGGTGGGCGCACTGACGAGCGGCGAATACCAACTCGCGATCGGCAGCCGCTACGTTCGGGGAGGCGGCATCACGAATTGGCCGTGGCGCAGACGTGTGACGTCACGCGTGGCGATCATGCTCGCGCAACCGTTGACGCCCGTGCGAGACATCACGTCCGGTTACTTGTTTTTCAAACGAGAAGTGATCGACGGCGTTGAGCTCGACCCGATAGGCTTCAAGATCGGTCTCGAAGTTGTGATGAAAGGGAAGTACCAAAAAGTGAAGGAAGTGCCGTACGTCTTCACCGATAGAACCCACGGCGAGAGCAAACTCAACAGCGGCGAGATCTTCAACTACTTGAAGCAACTGTCGAAGATGTATTTCGGCAACGCTCGACCGCATAGCGCGAGCGCGGGCGCACCCGAAACGGGGCGAGAGTAGACGACCGTGGCACCTTCTCCGAATTGGCTGAAGCGGCGATCCGTCAAGCCCGAAAGTTCCACCGACCCGCTTTGGGAGCTTTGCCCAAGCTGCGGCGAACGGCTGTATAAGAAGGATCTCGTCGAGCGCCTGCGTGTGTGCCCGAAGTGCGGGCATCATCTGCGCATGGGCGCGCTCGATCGTATCGCGTTGCTGGCGGACGGCGACTTCGAAGAGATCGCGAGCAATCTCGTCACGGGCGACCCGCTTCTCTGGATGGACCGCGTTCCATATTCGCAAAAGACCGCCGCCGACCGCGCGAAGTCCGGCCTGCTCGAAGGTGTCGTCACCGGTTTCTGCGCGATCGAAGGCTTCCCGACCGCGCTCGGCGTCATGGATTTCGCATTTCGCGGCGGCACCATGGGAAGTGTCGTCGGCGAGAAGATCACGCTTTTGCTCGAGGAGGCGGCGCGCCGCAAACTGCCGGTTGTGCTCGTGTGCGCGTCGGGCGGCGCGCGAATGGAAGAAGGCATGATCGCGCTCATGCAAATGGCCAAGACTTCGGCGGCCGTTGAGCGCTTCGGTCTGCTCGGATTGCCGCTCGTCACCGTCCTCACCGATCCAACCACTGGCGGCGTTTCCGCATCGTTCGGCTTCCAAGGCGACGTGATCATCGCCGAACACGGCGCGGCGATAGGTTTTGCCGGCCGGCGCGTCATCGATCAGACCATCCGGCAAAAGCTACCGGACGGATTTCAGTCGGCAGAATTCTTGCTCGAACACGGGCAGATCGATATGGTCGTCCGGCGCAATGAAATGAAGAGCTGCCTTGGCCGCGTGCTGCGCTTCCTCAGCGACAAGGCGGTCTCGGCATGAACGTCATCGTCGAACTCGAGCAGCCGCTGACGCAGCTCGAAGACAAGATCGCCGACCTCAAGAAACTCAACGAGTCTGGACGCGTCGACCTGTCGAGCCAGATCCGCGCCCTTGAGGAAAAAGCCCGGGAGCTCAAGGTCGAGATCTTCTCGAATCTCACACCCTGGCAGCGAGTGCACCTCGCGCGCCATCCGCGGCGGCCGCTGGCGCTCGACTACATCTCCGCGTTGGAGGGCTACACCGAATTGCACGGCGACCGGCACTATGCCGACGATGCCGCCATGGTTGCAGGGTTCGCGTATCTGTCGGGAACGCCGGTCTTCGTCCTCGGACAGCAGAAAGGCCGCGATACCAAAGAAAACCTGTTCCGCAATTTCGGCATGCCGCATCCGGAGGGCTATCGCAAGGCCCAACGCATCATGCAGCTCGCCGAGAAATTCGACCGGCCGTTGCTGACGTTCGTCGATACGCCTGGCGCGTATCCTGGAATAGGAGCGGAAGAGCGCGGTCAATCCGAGGCAATTGCCTCATCGATTAAGTTGATGACCGGCCTTCGCGTGCCGATAATAGTGAATGTGATAGGCGAAGGCGGAAGCGGCGGAGCGCTGGCGATCGGCGTGGGCGACTATGTGGGCATGTTGCAGCACGCCGTCTATTCGGTCGCGTCGCCTGAGCCGGCCGCATCGATTTTGTGGCACGACGCGTCGAAGGCGGAAGAAGCGGCGACACGCCTGCGATTGACGTCCGACGACTTGTTCGAATTCGGCATCGTCGACGAAGTCATCGTCGAGCCGCCTGGCGGCGCGCACAGCGATGCAGCCGACACGGTCCGGCGCGTGCTCGAGGCCGACGTTCGCGCGCTGGGCGCACTGAACAAGTTGACGGCCGACGAACTTCTCGACCGCCGCTACGAAAAATATCGAAAGATCGGATCGCACGCGGAGCTGGCGGTTGACCGCGCGGCGCGGTAGCCTCGGCTACAAGGCCGTCCGCTTGGCGCGGGCGCCGGTCCATGCGCCGTGGCGCGCGGCAGTTTCGCGCGTGGGAATGATCGTCGTGCGTTGCGCGCTCGTCGCGGGCGCAGTCGTCGTGTTCGCCGCGTGTGGTCTGCAAGCGTGGCGCGTCGGAGCCGAATCCTATCGCTTGCATAGGCAGATAGTGGCACTCGAACAACGCAATGCCAATCTCGCCGCCTCGTCGATAGCGCTGAAGGCGAAGATCAAGGCCCTGCACGATCCGGAATATCTCGTGCCGCTCATCCACGAACAATTGGGTTTGACAAAACCGCACGAGGTCTTCATCGTCGTGCAGACGCCGGCACCGGCTTTCAGGTAGTTCTCGTGGAGGTCGTTCGCGGAACCGTCGTGCAAGCGGGCCGGTTTGGCGCCGTCGTACGATTGGACGACGGACGGCTCGCGACCGTTGCATCCGACGATTCGTGTTTTCCCGCCATCCGGCGCGCAGTGGCCGAACGGCGCAGGCCCGCGTTCGAATTTGAAATCGTCGACGAATCCAGCGGCAGACCGCGAGTTATCCTCGCAGCGGAACGCGGTTCCGACCGCGCGCCGGAACGCGCGCCGTCCACGTCGTTCGAACAGAAGATAGCCGACTATTTGCGCCAGACGGCGGAATGGGATCCGCGCGGCGCGGCGTCGGACCTGCGGCCGCCGAAGTTCGATCGCCACGCCGGCAAGCGGCGTTCGTAGGCGCGACACACAAGCGCATAGGGGGATATCGGCGAGAGGGCCAACCTTTGCGCCATGTCGCAGGTCGAGCCGGTCAATGTCCCGGGTTGTTTCATTCGCATCGATGGCGTCTATACCGCGCTCCGGACGGCTGAAAAACGCGTCGCCGACTTCATCAAGGCGCATCCCGAAGAGCTCATCCACTTCACGGTCACCGAGCTTGCCGACGCAACCGCAACGAGCGAATCCACCGTGGTGCGGCTGAGCCAAAAACTTGGCTACAAGGGATATCAAGAATTCAAGATCATGTTGGCGCGCGATCTTGTGGCGCCCGCCGACACCATCTTCGAAGCGATCACGCCGCAGGATTCCATCCAGCAGTTGAAGTCCAAGGTCTTCCAAGCGAACATCCAGGCGCTCAAAGACACGATCGAGGTGCTCGACGACGCCAGCCTTCAACGCGCCGCGGACGCGATAGGGCGGGCACGCAGGATGGATATCTACGGCGTGGGCGGTTCGTCATCGATCGCCTACGACGCCTACCACAAGTTCCATCGCATCGGCATCACGTGCTTTGCGATGTCGGACGCGGATTTTCTCGCGACGTCTGCGGCACTGCTCGGGCCCGACGATGTGGCGCTTGGCATCTCGCACACCGGGAGCAGCCGCGATGTGGTCGAGGCGCTGCGCGCCGCGAAGGAAAACGGCGCTACCACGATATGCGTCACGCACAATGCGACGTCGCCGATCACACGAGTCGCCGATATCACCCTTTTCACCGCCGCGCGTGAGACCGCATTTTCAAGCGATGCGATGACCAGCAGACTCGCGCAGCTCTCCATCCTCGACACCGTCTACCTCGCAGTGGCCCTGGCGCGCTACGACAAGTCGCTTGGCTTCATCCAAAAGACGCGCCAGGCATCGGCAGCCAAACGCTATTGACGAAGTTCCGATGTACGAGGGCAATCCGTATTAGGGCAAGCCGTACTAGGGCAAGCATCGCTTGCCCCCAAAAAATGGGCAAGCGATGCTTGCCCTAGTACAGTCACCCTCCCTCAGAACACGACAGTGAGAGCCGCCGTCATCTCCATCGGTACGAATTCGTGCCGCTTGTTGATCGCTTCGTTCGAACCCGACGGCCAGTTCAAGCCGGAATATCACGAATCGCGCGGCACGCGCGTGGGCGAGGGCATCGCGCCCGGCAAGTTGCTTGAGCCCGCCGCGGCAGAGCGCACGCTGGCGGCCGTCAAGGATTATGCGGAACTTGCGAAACATGCGGACCGAGTTTTCGCGATCGGCACGAGCGCACTGCGCGAAGCGGCCGACTCGAGCGCGTTCGCCGCGCGCGTGCATGAAATAACCGGCGCCGAACTGCACATACTCGAGGGCGACGAAGAAGCACTCGCCTCGTTTGCCGGCGCCCGACACGGATTGGCGGCGGCGGGCGTAAAAGTCGATGCCGGGCTGACCGTGGCGGACGTCGGCGGCGGCAGCACGGAGATCGCTCGCTGCGATGGAGACGATCAGCCGGTGCGCACATCGTCATTGCCGCTTGGAGCGGTTCGTCTCACCGAACGTTTTCTGAAATCGGATCCACCGACCAGCGATGAAGTCGAGCGCTGCCGGGCCGCCATCGCGCTTAGTCTCGCGGGCATCGATGCAGCAATGCGGCCTAAAGGCATGTTGGCATTTGTCGGGGGCACGTCGGCGACAGCGGTTCGCATGCTGCAAGCCGACACGGCTGACGGTGTGGCGCGAATCGGCACAGCGGCCCTTTCAGATCTCGGCCGCGCGGTGACGGCGCTCCCGGTGGCGCAGCGCAAAAAACTGCACGGTCTGTCCTCCCAGCGCGCCGACATCATCGCCGCCGGGCTTCTCGTCGTCGAGTCGATCGCTGTCGCCGCTAACGCATATGAAGTAGCGGTCGTTCAAGCCGATCTGCTATCGGGCTATTTGCTGGAACACGCCGGATCGTAGTCACACTATAACCTAGCGGAGCTTTGGCCGGCGGGAAGAATGCTCGATAGGAGACGAATTTCACGTCAAGCGCCCGCGAGCGCGCGTCGACGGCGCAGAAATAGAAGGAGAGCACATATGGTATTTAAGCTTTCCGGTATTGCATTATTGGCCGCGCTGTCTTGCGGGGTACTCACGCAAGGCGCAGATGCTGCGTCGTTAAACGCCCCATTGCGACTCGACGGCGCGAGTCCTAAGGGCCCGCTCATCGGCGACTCGTCGGGTGCGCTCTACGGCACGACACAAACCGGCGGCGGATCCGAATGGGGAACGGTATTCAAGCTTACGCCGAACGGCAGCGGCTACCGGGAGAGCGTGCTGTATCAATTCAAAGGCAAACCGGACGGCGGCGATCCTATGGCCGGCCTCCTCGGCAATAACGCAGGTGCGCTATTCGGCACGACCTGGGTTGGCGGCACAGCCGATAGGGGCTCGGTCTTCAAACTAACGCCGAATGGGACCGGCTATAGCGAGAAAGTGTTGTATAGTTTCCAAGGCGGTTCCGACGGCGGCTCGCCGCAATGCACACTCATCGAAGATGCTCATGGCGGACTTTACGGCACCGCGAGCGGCGGTGGAGATATCGGCCAAGGAGTCGTCTTCAAATTGACTCGGAACGGCAACGCTTATCTAGAAAGCGTGCTGTACAGCTTTCAGGGCGGCGCCGACGGAGCCGGTCCGTCATCGCTCTTAGCAGACTCGAGCGGCGCACTTTATGCCACGACTTCGGGCGGCGGCGCATTCGGAAAAGGTATAGTTTTCAAACTCACGCCGAATGGCAATCAATACAGTGAATCGATATTGTTCAATTTCGACGGCCGCTCAGGCGGAGGTGAGCCCAGCGCCTCACTCAGTGCCGATGCCGCAGGCGCGCTCTACGGCACGGCTGTGAATGGCGGAGACCCATTCTGCGCGCAAGCCGGCTGCGGCTCTGTGTTCAAGCTCAGCCCATCCGGCGGCGGCTACAACGCGAGCGTACTCCACACGTTTGGAGGCGGGTCCGACGGCAAGTGGCCATTCGCCGCGGTGATCGTCGACAGCTCAGGGTCGGTGTACGGCACAACGCGGGGAGGCGACGCAGTTCCGGGAACTGTTTTCAAGCTGACGCCGAACGGCAACGATTATAGCTACCACGTCATCCATCGCTTCACAGGTCGAGATTTCCCCTATGCGGCGGTCATCGAAGACGGCCTAGGCGCGCTGTATGGAACCACGGTTTACGGCGGCACCTACGGGATTGGAAGCGTCTACAAGCTGACACCGCATGGAGTCAAGTACGGCGAGCGGATCCTCCACAGCTTCCATCCCTAAACGGCCTTCACTTTGCGAACGAAGAGCTGCGCGAAGTGCGAACGCAAAGGCCACGCGGTGACGAACCAGAGCAGTGTTGTGAACAACGGGAGCGGCAATCCGCTCGGCAGCATGGTGATGTGGAAATTCAGTACGTTCGCGAGAACCGATGCGAGCAAGACCAATGCCAACGGAACATACTGATCGATCAAGAGCATGACGGCCGCGATGACTTGCACGGCGAAAACCATGATGTAGAAATGCGAGTCGATCATGGTGTTGAAGAAGGCTCCGGCCATGCCGCTGATCGGAGGCGTGGGCAGGAAGTGGAAAAACCCATTGAGGCCCAGCACGAGAAATATGATCCCCAAGAGTATTCGCGCGATCACGCTCATCACGTTGGTAAAACCTCCGCAAGACGCTCGAGACTCTGGGTCCAGCCCTCTTCCATACCGTCGAGATATTGGGCGGCTTGGTCGGTTGCCGAGAGCACGCGCGCGTGCAAGGTGAGCCTCGTTTTTTCGCCCTGCTCTTCGAATACCACAGTGTTCAGTATCTCAAACAGCGGATCGCCGTTTTCATCAAGGGGAGTGCTCGTAAAGACAAGCCGTTCGGGCGCGACTACTTCATTAAAAACGCCCGTCATCGGATACACCGTGCCTTCCGGGCCCCGCATATGGATACGGATCGCACCGCCTTCACGAACGTCCACCTCGCACACGGGATTTGTGAAGTGGTGGGGGCCCCACCACTTCGCGAGCTGATTCGGGTCGGTCCAAGCCTGGAACACAAGATCTCGAGGCGCATCGAAAACGCGCGTGATCGTGAGATCCGGGAATTTCGATGAGCAAGCGTCAGCCTCAGCGGCCATCGGTGCGCCCTTTCTGAATGTCTTTTAGATATATGTCGAGCCGCTCGAATCTCTCATCCCAGAATCGACGATAGTCGTCGAGCCATCCCACGACATTTCGCAGCGGGCCGGCATCGAGGCGGCACGGTCGCCACTGTGCCGAACGACCGCGCACGATCAATCCGGCGCGCTCGAGTACCTTCAGATGCTTGGACACGGCCGGAAGCGTCATTTCAAATGGCGCCGCTAACTCCGTGACGGATGACTCGCTCGATGCCAAGCGCGCAAGAATCGCACGGCGCGTCGGATCGGCAAGTGCAGAGAACGTGCGGGTCAGAGCCGCTTCGTCGTATTTTACCACTAGGTTAAATACTAGAACATCCGGCCGCGGTTGTCAACCCCATCGAGGGGGCGCACCGTCGGGCGAACAATCCGGCTGGCAAATCATGGATACGACCACAGAATACGCGCTCGCATTTGCCTTGACGACGACCGCCGGATTGCGCGGCTTCCTCGCGCTTCTAGTCGCGTCGCTCGCGGCGCACGCCGGGTGGATCCATCTCAATGCGCCTTATGCGTGGCTCGGTTCGGACGCCGCAAGCATCGTCTTAGCAGTCTTCGCCGTGCTGGAGATTCTCGCCGATAAGTTCCCGGTCATCGACAACGCACTGCACGTTGTCTACTTCGTGGTCAGGCCCGCAGCAGCGGCGATTCTCGTCGGCGGCACGGTCCACGCGCCGAACCAAGGCGAGCTGATCGGACTTATGGTGCTTGGAGCGCTCAATGCGTTTGTCGTTCACGGCGCGGCGGCGGCGACTCGCGCCGCGAGCACGGCCGCGACGCTCGGCGCAGCGAACCCGGTGTTGAGCGTCGGCGAAGACATCGTCGCGTTGGGAGGGAGCGCGCTCGCGATCACCATGCCGATCGTTGCGGCCGTTCTTGCTCTCGTGCTCGTGGTTCTATTACTCGTCGTGGCCGGGCGCATTCGCGCGCGAGCGCGGCGACGCGTAGCGGAGGACGAACAGCAGACGTGACCGAAAGCCGCGCGAACGTCGAAGGAAAGGAACTTCAAAGCAATGATTCTTAAGCGTTTTTCGTCTTCGTTCGCTGCGATTTGCGCCATCGCGATGCTTTCGGGATGCGGCAGCGGCAGCAGCGATACTTCGTCAACGGCCACCACCGCCGCCGCGTCGGGTGCGCCCGCCATGATGTCCGGAACTCATCACGGATACATGGCCAAGCCGCTCGCTAAGGCAGTTCCGGTGCCGGCCGATCTGCATTGCACCGGCGATGTCGTGGTCTGGGTGAATCTGAAGACCAAATCGTTTCACGAGTCCACCGATCCGTATTTCGGGCGCACCGTGGACGGCAAGTATATGTGCAAGGCGGATGCCGTCACTGCGGGAGATCACGCCGCGGGCAGCATGCGCTCCCACAGACATTCGCCGGCACCCGACGCAAGCCCGGGCGGCGATTAACAGCTAACCTCGACTCCGGTCGAGAAAGGGAAGGTTCGCCATGGAATGGGTCGTCAATCTTGCCCACTCATTCGCGTGGGTTCTCTTTATCATCTTCATCTTCGCGGTCATCGGATTCATAGCCACGATTCGTTGGATCATCGGGTTAGTGACCGGCGCCGAGCAAGCCGTCGTCACCGGCGTCGAAGGCGTCGAACGCAGCATCGAGCGGAAGTGAGCAGCGGGGAGCGTCGATCATGAAGCGGACAACGGCCTTAACTCTCGCCATGGTTGGATTGCTGTGCACCGGATGCGCCGACAATGGCGGGAAAAATACCGCCGCTGCGCCGCGCGTGACGCCCGGGACCATCAGCAATCCCACCGATTTTCCGTTAGGCGCGGACGCCAAAATCCTTGACGCAAAGCCGTTCAACCAGGCCATCACCAACGCGCAAGGTGCGGGCGGCACGGCCATGTCGCAAGGCATCGGCACGTACCACGGTCACACGATGATCGCGCAAAGCACGGCGTCGCTTGCCAACGTCAAGTCCTGGCTCAAGAAGTTGGAGTCTGCGCCACCCGCCGGGTACGAGTTCGTCTCCACGGCGCAACGCCCCCAAGCCGTGGCGGCCGCCGGGAAATATGGCGTCACCTATGCCGTGTTCAAACGTGGCTCCAAAGGCGCCATCATCGCCGTCATCGATTCGACGCTCGCGCACGACAAAATCGGATTCATGCTCGGCCTCGTCGACAAATACCGCATGCTTCCGGCGAGCATGCGCGGTTCCATCGATGAACAGGTGAAGAAAGAAACGGGCGTGTCGGTGACCGAAGCGCTCGATCCCAGCGCGCCCATCGGCATGACCATCGAGGCGCTGCGAGACGTCAACGGCAGCGACGATCCCGCGATCGTCGTCGTGGACGCCACCAAAGAAAAGTCGTAGGTAGCGCGTCGATGAACGATTTCAAACAGTTCCTGTTCCGCGGCAACGTCGTCGACCTAGCGGTCGGCGTCGTCATCGGCGTGGCGTTCGGCACCGTCGTCACCGCGTTCGTGAAGGACCTCATCACCCCGCTGATCGCAGCCATCGTGGGCAAGCCGGATTTTTCGGCGATCCAGTTCACGGTCAACGGAAGCGTATTCGGCCTCGGCGACTTCATCAATGCGCTGCTTTCGTTCGTGCTGGTCGCTGGTGCCGTTTTCTTCTTCGTCGTCAAACCC
>DATCBN010000067.1 GCA_036511855.1 Candidatus Eremiobacteraceae bacterium
CGGCGGGCGCAGTGACGCGGAATCCATTGCCTGCGCCGGTAACGGCCACGCCACTGGCGCTTGAGCCGCGGGAGCGCATGGCGCCATCCGACCACACAAACGTGGCGAAACCGTTTGCCGCAGAACGCGCGATGCCGGAAATGGGTCGAACCGCTATTTGATGGCCACCCGTCAGCTTTGCCTCGACCGTCTGGGGCGATCGTGCATAGATCCAATCCGAGAAGCCCTCGCGCGAGAGATCGACATTTTCGAGCGGATCGCCAAGCGCGCCCGCGACGCCGGGTTGTGCGCCGATGCTCGGCGACGCGACCTTCGACGCGACAAGCGGAGCGATGTGGAGCGCCGTCGCAGGCCGGCCTTCGCGCTCTGGGCGCGGCGTCGTGTCGGCGCCCGCGACAAAAGCAAAGCGGGCATCGGGAGTGACAGCGACGCGCTGCGTCATGCCCGCGCCGGTCCATCGACCGGATCCGGCCGGCCGCCACGCCGCGGCGGGTCCGCCCGCCGCGCGGGAAATCGTAAGGGCGTCCGCGATCGCGACATCGGTACCCGCGCCGACGGCCAAGACGTCGGCGTGACGCGCAGCGCCCGCATACGCGAGAATGATCCGCGACGCGGCTGCATCGAGGGCGTCATCGCTGCCCGGCACGGAAAGCGTGTGGACCACGGATGCAGCGTCGCGTCCGTAAACCCGGTCGATCACGGCGAACACTCGCGTCGAGCGAAGTGAGTACCATTCCAACGCGCCGGTCCGCGCATCGCCGGGCAAGCCGAGGTTGCGCGCGGCCATCCGCGCATAAGCGTTCGACGGCGTTCCATCGGCCCACACGCGGTCGCCGTATTCGAAGATCGGGTGCAAACGCGGGTCGAGCAGGCGATGCGTGAGATCGGCGATTCCGTACACGTAAGCGTCGGTCGCTCCGACGGGAAGCGTGATCCATGGATCCGTGCCGGCGGCATTCGCTAGCGCGATGTCGTATTCGGGGGCCACGCCGGCTTCGGCGGCTTGCGTCGTTCGCGATGCGCGCGGCCGCAACGGCCAGACCGCCGACCGGACATACGTCGCGGCGCGAGACCAAAGCGCGAAGCGCAACGTCTGCGCACCCGCTAGCGATTCGACGAGTCGAGGACTGAACGGATGGGTTGCATACGAATTTTCGAAGCCGGGCATGATCAGGCGGACGTTTCGCGCGGGATCGTTCTGGTCGGTAGAGACGAGCCGAAGATTCAACGCCGCGTTGGTTGAGGAGACGTTCACGGTGTAGCGGCCCGCAGCGCGCGAATCGATGCTCGCGCCGGCGAACTCGAACGACCCTCGTCCGTCGTACAACAACGTGTAGAGACCGGCCGGATGCTGCTGCCCGGGCGCGAAGACGACCCTTTGAGCGCTCTGGCCCGGAGCGAGCGCGACGACTTCGCCGTCGCCGTCCATAGACAGCGGTACGGGACTCATCCAAGGCGCCGACTGTTTCAGCACGTCGACGAAGACGACCGGTGTGGCCGGCGCCGGCGTTATGTCTGGCAGCTCGTAGCCCGAGCGCTCGCTCTGCGCTGAGCCGATCTGGTCCTGCCCGGCGGCCGAAGCCGGCGCGGCGAGAGCGGCGAGGATGACGGCGGTCGCGACGATGCTCAGACGCATGACGGAAATACCCCATGGACGAATGTCGGAGACGAGAGATCTAAGGCGGCTAGCGGGGTTCTCTCCACAGTTCAAGGGTCCCCCGGTCCAAGCTCGATCCCGGAACTCTCCGGCGGCGAGCCGGCCGCAAACTTGTCACTGTCGAGGCCGGTGTGATATAATCCACGGGCTTGCCGGGGTGGTAACGGTCGACTCTTAAAAGGTCGGCCCGTCTTATCGCCGGCGGCGGAAGTCTGTCCCGGGGACAGGTTCCGCCGATTTCCTTCCTGCTCGTCGGCGCCGCACACTGTAGCGAACGACAAGCCTTACGCCCAGAGGGAGGCAGCGCACATATCGTGGCGCATTACGAGATCACGTATATCCTTCGCCCTGCTCTCGAAGACCCCCAAGTCGACGAGTTGGCCGCGCATTTCTCCACGGTCGCCAAAGACAACGGCGGCGACGAGATAGCAGCCGAGCGCATGGGTAAGAAGCGACTGGCCTTCGAAATCCAAAAACTACGCGAAGGCCACTACATCTGTTTGAAGTTCAACGGCAGCGCCGACTGCGCACGCGAGATCGTGCGTCAGATGCGATTGCACGAAAACGTCATGCGGGCGTTGCTCATCCGTCTTTAAGACCGCCGCTCCGCCGCCTCGCACAGCCGTCGCCGAACGCGGCGGCCTTCGCATCTGCTTTATTTGAGGTGAAGCCATGGCCGGGTCCTATAATCACATCGTGCTCGTCGGACGGCTCGTCGCCGATCCCGAGCTGCGCCAAACGCAGGACGGCACGCAGGTGTGCTCGTTCCGCATCGCAGTCGACCGTCCAAAACGCCGCGACGCCGCCGAGAAGCAAACCGATTTCTTCGGCGTTTCGGTATGGCGCCAGCGGGCTGAGATCGCTGCCAAGTATCTGCAAAAAGGCAAGTCGGTGCTCGTCTCGGGCCGCCTTCAGATCCGCGAATACACGGATCGGGAGAACAACAAACGCACTGCGGTCGAAGTGACCGCCGACGATTTCCAATTCATGGACTCGCGCAGCGAAGGCGACGGCGGCGGGGCCGCGCGCGCGCCTCGCGCTGCCGCACCGCCTGCCGCCGCCGGCGGAAGCGATCTGCCGAACTACGAATACAGCGACGCCGACGAAGAAGTTCCGTTCTGACCATAGTAACCGCACAACGCTCGAGGTGACCGAATACTAAATGCCGCCGAAACCAAAACTGAAGAAACGGGCAGCCAAAGATCGCAAACCAAAGCGCAAGGTCTGTTCGTTCTGCGTCGAAAAAATCGACGACCTCGACTACAAAGACGCGCCGCGTCTGCGCAAGTACGTATCCGAGCGAGGGAAGATCTTGCCGCGCCGCATCTCCGGGAACTGCGCGCGTCATCAGCGCGCTCTCACCGATGCAGTCAAACGCGCGCGCGTGATCGCGCTCATGCCGTTTGCCGCGGACTGACCTTTCGTGAAGGTCATTCTCAAGCAGGACATCAAGGGCGTCGGCAAAGCGGGAACGGTTGCGGACGTGGCCGAGGGCTACGGACGCAACTATCTTTTGCCGCGCGGCTTGGCGCTTGAGGCCACCGCGGGAACGCTAGCCCAGCTCGCCGGACAGCGCGAAGCCAAAGAGCGGCGCGACGAGAAGATCTTGGCGGAAGCGCGAGGCGTCGCGGCGATGCTCGCGAGCAAGGCGGTCGAGATCAAAGCAAAAGGCGGCGACCGCGGCAAGCTTTTCGGCGCGGTGACCAACGCGCAGATCGCCGAGGCGCTCCACTCGGCGTTCGGCGTCGACGTCGACCGCCACAAGATCGAACTTCCGGAAGCGATCAAGGCTGCGGGCGACTACGCCTGCACGGTGAAGCTCGCGCACGGCGTCACCGCGCGCGTCACCGTGCGTGTCGTCGCCGGCGCCTAAGTGCGGCAAGCGACGAGCAGCATGGCGAAGATTCAGGCCGAGAACGCGATCGGGCGCCAAGTGACCGCTCTCTTCGAAATGCTCGCAAGCCTGCTCGGGCCGGACAAACTCGTCCTCAAGGCGGGCAAGCTCGACGCACTATCGCTGATGCGAAGCAAGTCGTTGCCGAAGCGCATGCTCGCGCTGCAACGCTTGGTGTTCGAAGACCCCACGATCGATAAATTGCCTGCGCTCTCGGCGCTGCCGGGCGCGCTCGCCGCGGTCGAAGAAGAGCTCGCCGACATGATCGCGCAGCGCACGGTCGAGGAAGACATCGAGAAGAAGGTCGGCGTGAAGATGGCGGAGCGCCATCGCGACTACATCAAAGACCTCAAACTCGAAGCGCTCAAAGAAGACGGCGGTCCGGAGACTTCGAGCACGCTCAAGAAGAAGGAAGAGCTCGACGCGCTCGAACAGCGCGGCCTGCCGTCGTCGGCGCTCGCGGTGCTGCGGCCGGCCAAACTCGACGACGTCGTCGGTCAAGAGGCAGCGGTGCGGTCGCTGCTCACCAAGATCGCATCTCCGTTCCCTCAACACGTCATACTCTACGGTCCGCCGGGAGTGGGCAAGACGACGGTAGCGCGGCTCGCGCTGGAAGCGGCGAAGATCGCCGTCTATTCGCCGTTCGCGGCCGATGCGCCGTTCGTCGAGGTCGGCGGGTCCACGCTGCGCTGGGACCCGCGCGAGATCACCAATCCGCTGCTCGGTTCGGTGCACGATCCCATCTATCAGGGCACGCGGCGCGATTTCGCCGAGGGTGGGGTTCCGGAGCCCAAATTGGGCTTGGTCACAAAGGCGCACGGCGGCATGCTGTTCATCGACGAGATCGGCGAGCTCGACCCGATGATGCAGGTGAAGCTGTTGAAAGTGCTCGAGGACAAGCGCGTCACCTTCGAGTCTTCCTACTACGACGAGTCGGACCCAAACGTTCCGTCCTACATCAAGAAACTTTTCACCCAAGGCGCGCCCGCGGATTTCGTGCTGGTCGGCGCCACCACGCGACAGCCCGAGGAGATCGATCCTGCAGTTCGCTCGCGCTGCGCCGAAGTGTACTTCGTGCCGCTCGCGCAAGGTCAGATCGCCGACATCGTGCGCCGCGCGGCGCAGCGCTTGCAAGCCGCGTTGGACGACGGCGCCGCCGATCTTATCGCCGAATACACCCTCGAGGGACGCATGGCGGTGCAGGTGCTTGCGGACGCGTTCGGCGTTGCCCTTTACCGCACGAGCGGAGGTGGTGCGGCGGTTCCCGCGGACGCGGTCAGGGTCACCGCGGCCGACATCCAGGAAGTCATGCAGAGTAGGCGGCTAAGCCGGCACACACCGGTGCGCGCCTCGGCGCGTCATGAGACCGGCAAGGCGTTCGGATTGGGTGTGCATCATTTCATGGGCGGCCTCATCGAGTTCGAAGCCGTGGCGTTCAAGTCTGCGCGCGAAGGCAAGGGTGCCGTGCGGTTCAACGATACCGCGGGTTCGATGGCCAAGGATTCGGTCTTCAACGCCACGTCGGTCATCCGTGCTGTATGCGGAATCGATCCAGCGGACTACGACCTGCACGTCAACGTCGTCGGCGGCGGCGCCATCGACGGGCCTTCGGCCGGCGTCGCGGTGTTCTCGTGCCTGTATTCCGCTCTGCGGCGCGTACCGCTGCCGCAGGACGTCGCGATGACGGGTGAAGTGGGCATCGGCGGCGCCGTGCGGCCCGTCGGGGGCATCCCGGAAAAGCTATGGGCCGCGCGCGCCGCAGGCATGCGCGCGGTCATCGTGCCACGCGAGAACGCAAACGACGTGCCTTCCGATCTGCGCGGCATGGAAGTCTCGCTGGTGGGCGACGTGCGCGAGGCGCTGGCGGCGCTCGGCGTCGAACAAGTGCCGACCGCATGAACACCATCGACCGCGTACCGCCGCAGAATCTCGACGCCGAACAAGCAGTGCTCGGCGCGCTCATGGTGGATCGCGAGTTGATGTCGGTGCTCGGTGAAATCGTGCAGCGGTCGGATTTCTATGCTCCGCACCACGCGACCATCTTCGAAAACCTGCAGCGGCTGTACGAGCGCGGCGAGCCCATCGACAAAGTCTCGGTGGCCGAGGAGCTGCGCAGCCGGAAACTGCTCGACGACATCGGCGGCGCGGAGTTCTTGAGCCGGCTGCTGGACTCGGTCCCCACCACGGCATCCGCAGAGTATTACGCCCGGGTTGTGGCCGAAAAAGCGATATTGCGGTCGCTGATCGGCGCGGGCAGCCGCATCACCCAGATCGGCTTCGAACCCTCGGACGACGTCGACGAGACGCTCGACCGCTGCGAGCAGATGATCTTCCAAATCGGGCGCCGCCAGGGCGCCGGATTCGTCCTCGTCAAGGATTTGCTCAAGCCGGCGTTCGAGCAAATAGATAAGCTCTACCATCAGCAAGGCCAGGTCACGGGCGTACCTTCGGGCTTCAAGCGGCTGGACCAATTCACCGCCGGTTTTCAAGCAGGCGAACTGATCATCGTCGCGGCGCGGCCATCAATGGGCAAGACCTCGCTCGCATTGAACATCACCATGTACGCGGCGCGCGACGCCGGCAAGGCCGCGGCGTTGTTCTCACTCGAGATGAGCAACGAACAATTGGTCCAACGGCTGCTGAGCGGCGAAGCCAAGCTCGACGCCCAGCGCTTGCGCACCGGCAACATCAAAGACGAAGAGTGGAGCGATATCACGGCCGCGATGGGCGTCCTCGCCGAAGTACCGATCTACATCGACGATTCGGCGGCATTGACGGTGAGCGAAGTGCGCTCGCGGTGCCGGCGTCTGAAGGCCAACACCGGCCTCGATCTCATCGTCGTCGACTATCTGCAATTGCTGCGCCCGTCGAACCCGCGCGTCACCAGCCGTGTGGAGATCATCGACGAGATCTGCCGCGGATTGAAGGCGCTCGCCAAAGAATTGAAAGTGCCGGTCATCGCGCTCGCGCAATTGAACCGGTCGCCGGAGATGCGAAACGACAAGCGGCCGATGCTCTCCGACCTGCGCGAGTCGGGCGGCATCGAGCAGGAAGCGGACGTGGTCGCGTTCATCTATCGCGACGAATACTACAACGCTCCCACCCCGGAGAACGAGCACCTCGCGGAGATCATCATCGCGAAGCAGCGCAACGGTCCCACCGGCACCGTCATGCTTCGCTTCGACAAGAAATTCACCACATTTTCCGACGTCGAGCTGGAGCACTCCCCGCCGTAATGCCGTCGCTGGAAGGGCTAACAAAACGACTGAACGTGCTTCGCGGCCAGCTCTTCGTGGACACGAGCGCGCATCACCGGGATTCCGTGCTGATCTGTGCCATACAGCGCAGCGGGACCACCTGGTTCGGCGACGTGATAAACTACGGCAACGAATACCGTTCGATGTACGAACCTTTTCACAACCGCTACGTGCCGGAAGTCAAAGCGTTCAAGACATGGCAGTATCTGCGCCCCGGCGACGATTCGCCTGAATACCTCGAGCCCGCTAAGGCGATCTTCGAAGGGCGCATCCGCAATAAATGGATCAGCGCCTACAACAGACGGTTCGTCGCGAACCGCCGGCTCATCAAGGATGTCCGCAGTCTGATGATGATCGGCTGGATTCGCGCGCACTTCCCGGATATGCCCGTCATCCTGTTGCTGCGCCATCCGTGCGCGGTGCTGAATTCGCTGCTGCGATTGCATTGGCATCGCAATGCGGCCGCACTCATCTTGGCGCAGCCGCAGCTCATGGAAGACCATCTCGAACCGTTTCGGGCAGAAATCGAATCCGTTTCCGGCGACGTCGACAATCATCTGCTCGCGTGGTGCGCGAACTACTACGTGGCGCTGCGGCAGCTAGCCGGACAACGGGTCTTCGTCGCGTTCTACGAGCGCTTTCTCGCCGAACCGCGCGGCGAGATCGCGCGGCTCTTCGCCTTCTTAGAGCGCCCGTTCGACGACCGGGTCTTCAAACGAATGGCCGTTCCGTCCGTCCAGGCACGGGTCGCGCGTCACGGCGACTCAAGCGCAATCGTGACCGGCGGTAACGTCCTCGACGAATGGCGCAAGCACATCACGCCGGAGCAGACCGCTCGCGCCGGCGCACTGCTCGAGCGCTTCGGTTTGGATGTGATCTACGGCCCCGAGACGATGCCGCGCGTGAGCGATCTCACGCATTTCGGGATACCATTGTGAAACCGCTACCGTGGAACGCCGGGAAGAACGAACGGATCGCGCGTGAGCGGCATCGCGTCGTCGCTGTAGACGCGGTCTAGGCCGAACGCGTGCAGCAGCGCCATGCCGGCCGCGCGCTCATCGGCGGAGACCTTTTGCTGCCATTCATCGACGAGCTGGGCCGCGCCGGTTCGGATCGGGCTGTCCCTGCGCGCCGTGAACGACGGTTGCTTCAACGTCGAGAGCGCGCTATCTCGATACGGGCGGCCGAGAAAGGCGCATGCCTCTCGGAGTGCGCGATCGGCGTTCACGCAGAGGTCTTCGTAGAAGAGCACGTGCACGTCATCGCGCCGCAACTGCCGGAAGGGAACGTAGTGCTGGACACACCAATTCGCGACGTGTTGTTCAAAATCGCCGCGCGCTGCGCGGATGACGTCGACGAACGGCGCGAGATGGTCGTAGAGCAGCGGCTGTTGGATCAAGAAGGGATCGAGGCGCGTCGGCCAGCCTTTGACGCGGCGGGATTGCGCGGTCGCGAACGGATGGCGGACGACCATGACGATCCGGACGGAAGGAAACCGGCGATGAAGCCAAGCGATCCAAAGATTGGCATGCGTCTCTTTGATCATCCGTCTTGTCCCGAAAAAGCGCGTGTTGCGCTGATCGACGGTCGCATGTCGAAGGCGACCCGCCAGCACGTTCTCGGCGGCGGCGGCATATTCGGGCGCGGCATCTTCGGGCCGCAGGTAAAGGCCGTACGTGAATCGAGCGTTCACCATGACGCGCTCGCCGTTGAACGGTTCGTACATGTTCCGGTAGCGGCCGTCAAAGTTGAGGGCGGAAGCCGCCCATGTGGTGCCGCTGCGATGCGAGCCGGCGACGAACGCCGCATTGTCCACTCCGCCGGCGTCGATGAACCGCTCGCGGATGAAGTTTTTGATCGGCTTAGGAATCGCGCCGCGCACGCCGTTGAAGAGTTGACGCATAAGATCGATGCGGCGATACTTGCGCGCGCTCGACGAAACGACCTTTGCGGTTCGCGCAGCCTCAGTCGAGCGGCGCGCTGATTCGTGCGCTTCGCGGCGATACATTCCGGTCCGATGTTGAAATGGCAAGCCGCCACGATTCGTCTATTGCTCGATCGCCAAGGCACGATGCTCGTGCAGTGCAGGGAGCTTTCCGCGCCGCGTACTTCACGCGGACGGTTGGCGATGCTCGCTTTTCAGTCGCGCGGCTCGATGATCGATGAACTTGAGGTGAACGAAGCGCCGGCGGCCCAATCGTCGGAATCCGATCTCGATTTTTGCATCGCGTTCGACGGCCGAGCTGCGGCGCTGGCCCCGCCATCGCGCATGGGCACATGGCTCTTCGATGCTGACGGAGCCGAGAGCGCGCCGGGCCTCAACGCCTTTTGCGAGAACCGCGACGTCATCGAGGCGCGGTTGCTGCAGATCGATAGCGCCGGAGTCACTACGTGCTTGCGAGCGGGAGCCCTTGGGGTCGATAGGCACTCGCTTGCGTCCACGGTCAACGGCTTGCTCGACGAACTGTCGCGCTGGCCCGCCATCGCGCTACGCGACATCGAAGCTGGCCTTTTGGAGATCGAGCCGGCCTTGCCGCCGGTCAACGTCCGTGAGCCAACGACGTGGAACGTGACAAGCGCTGCCATCGGACTAGCGCTTCGACGGATTAATGCCGTTATCGAGAAACGCTTCTTCACGTATTCTTGGAACAGCGGCGTCGTGACCGGAACTCCCGCACAGATTGCCCGCGCGACAGTGTTGCCGCCCGTCGTGTGGTGCGAGGCGGGGCGTCGGCGGTTCTTCGCCGACCCGTTCGGAGCCACAATCGACGGCGTGCCCTCTGCATACTGCGAGGAAATCGATCCAGATACCAGCCGCGGGGTTATCGTGCGGTTAGCATTCATCGACGGTAAGCTCGTGCCGGGAGAGCGCGTTCTTGTCGAGCCTTATCATCTCTCGTATCCGTACGTTTTCGAACACGAGCGCCAATGGTACGCCATCCCGGAGTCGTGTCAAAATGGAGAAGTCGCGCTCTACCGGCTGCAGAATTCGGGCCGTGATTGGCGTAAACAAGCGGTGCTTATTTCAGATTTGCGCGCCGTCGACAGCACGGTATTTTTTCACGACGGAAAGTATTGGCTATTGTGTGGGATCAACGACGACGGGCCTAGCCACAAGTTGCACGTCTATTTGGCGGATGCGCTGACCGGTCCGTGGCGTCCGCACCCCCTCAATCCAGTAAAGGTCGACCTGCGCTCAGCTCGACCGGCGGGAGCGCCATTCATGCTCGACGGAGCGCTGCACCGGCCGGCTCAAGATTGCACGCGCAAATATGGACGACGCATCGCAATCGTGCGGGTGAACGCGATCGACGAACGCCGCTACGACGAAGAAACGGTCGCGTATGTCGAACCACCTCGCGGCATATATGGTCGAGGAGTGCACACGTTGTCGGCGATGGGCGGCTCGACGCTCGTCGACGGTTTGCGTCGCGATTTCTCTCTGCGCGTCGCCG
>DATCBN010000068.1 GCA_036511855.1 Candidatus Eremiobacteraceae bacterium
CCGCCCGCGTTACGAGTGGTGCGACCGACGAGTTGCAGCCCGCAACGAGGAGACAACTTGCGGCTGCCACCGCCGCGGCGTTTAGATGCACCCTGTTCATCATATCCGTTCTCCTATGTATTCCATGCGCAAATCGATCACGAGCCAAGGCTTTCGATTTGACAACGCGAGTGTAAGTCCGACGTGCTTTAATGCGACACCTCCCGCCTCGCATGCATTGTGACTGACGCAAATAAAGACGCTCGATAAGCGCAAGAACTCAATGGAGACTTCGTCACAGACTAGTGACCGACGAAGTGCGCGGTCAATTGTTCGAGTGAACCACCTGACAAATGCCTAGCAGGGTTCCCACCAAAGGTGGGAACCCTTTTTTGCGCGGTGTTTTCTCAACCGATAGATCTAATGCCGGCGATGATGGGGCACAGCCACTTGGCTCGCGGCCGTCATCGGCAGCCGTGACGCGTGAACGCCAAACCGCTTCGCGACGATCCGGTACGAGAATCCGACGCTTGCGTGGCCGCCTTGAAGCTCGAGGACGGTGAAACCGTGGGCTGAACGCTGGTCGATGTACAGCCCCCTGCAATCGCCTTCCGGCGTGGCCGTGACAAGATAGGTCGCATTGGGGTCGATGACGTTTGCGAACTTCGGATCCAGCGCTACATAGGCGGAGCCTCCGACGAGCGTCCCTTCACCGTTGTCTTCGATCGTCGGTTCTGCCTCGACTGCTGCGTATTCGGCCACGTTGGCGACGCGTTTTGTGCCCTGCAGGCAACCGTTGTGGCACGATCCTTGGCTGTAAAGAAGTCCGGCGATACCGACGTTGCCGGTATCCGTTACGGTCATCTCTCGGTCGTCGTTAGCGTCAAGAACTGTAAGTACGGGGGTGTTCGTATTGACGCCGCCGCCGTAAACCAGCAGCGCATCGTAGGTATTTCCCGGTTTTTGTTCGATAACCGCGGCTACGGCTACGTCCGAGAACACGGAAAGTTCTCCGCTGCTGTACACATCGAAGACGTCTCCAGCTGGGCCGACTGCTCGGATGATGGCGTTGTTCGAACTGGACGTGTCCTGCAGGTAAAGCTCAGGAGCGGTCGTGTTGGCCCCCTGATTCGCAAAAAGTGACGTGCCGCTTTGAGAGAATGCGTAGAGTGCGTTCCCGCTACCCGCAAAAGAATGAATCCCGTCATTTGCCGCCCCGCCGTTGGCAAGCAGGCCCGATGCTCCGCTGCTGTGAGACGTCGACGTGTTACTGCCGGCCACGCCGGCACCGGTTGAGCTATTCTGGCCGTAGACGCCGCTCCCGAACGTGCTCGCCGAGAAGCCTGCCACGCCATTTTGCCCGGCAGATCCGGTTTCGGTGCCGGTTACGCCCGTGCCGTTGGTCGACGTGCCGCTCACGCCGCTGTTGAGTGTGCCGCTCGTGCTGACGTCCGAGCCCAGCACACCTGATTTGCCAGCCGTCTTGCCGGCGCTCTTGAATTTCGTCTGACCTTCCAGCGCGACGCCACTCGTCGAAACGCCCTTGATCGAGTCGCCGGATCCGCTATTATTCCATTGTAGGCACGGCTTGGTGGAATCGCACGAAAAAATCGATTCTACCGCCGCCCGTGCCGGGCCGATGGACGCGATCGCGGTCGAAACTGCCGCCATCGCCGCCAAACACATCGCGAGGCGAGCCTTCCAAGTATGCATGATTTCATTCCCTTCGGATTACCGATCGTACCGATCGAACCAACGCGAACGCGGAGATCTTCTCGACACAGCCGGAGCATATCACCCGGGCGTACTAAATGCGTGCGAGCCCGATGCGACCCGCCGGCGCCGAGCTCGGAAGAATCTTTTTCAGCGTATGCCGGGACGACCAGCGATGCGGACAACCGGATGACGAGTGACGTCGCGTGCGGGCACTCAGATGTGCAGTACCGCGCTCCCGGCATTAGCCGAACGAGATCGCCTCGCACGGCATCACGCTGATCTCGGCTTTGCCGGCGCTGAGCCCGTCGAGTGTTCGATTATGGTGGCCGATGATCTGCGCTGCATCCAGCAAACCGGAGTCGGCGGTCGCGTGCGCGTCCCCAACGAGCGCGACATCAAATCCGAGCGAAACTGCGCGTCTACAGGTGGACTCCACGCAAAATTGCGTCATGCATCCGGCGACGACGAGCGATTTGATGTCGTGCTTCTCGAGTTCGTCCAAGAGTGTCGTTTGATAGAATGCGTCGCTTGCGGTCTTTCGTACGACCGCCGTTGCAGCGGTCCGATCAAGCGCCGGATGCAGTTCCCATCCAGCGGTCCCCGCTTGAAGTCGATCACCTATCTCACCGTCGTGCTGCACGTAGATGACGGGAGCGTTCGCCGTCCGCGCTCTGCCGACGAGATCGCAGATGCGTTCCAACACCTGCGGCCAGCCATCCCACGGCGGATGTGTGTCATAGATTCCCGTCTGAACGTCGATGACCAGCAACGCGGTTGGTCCCTTCATGACGCGCTCATTTCCTTCGATTGACATCGTCCGTTCTGTTAGACCTCGGGCTCGATAAGACAGCTAGGCCTTCTGTGCACTATATTGCACACCTTCGCGCATGCAGGTAGCTACTCACGACGTTCATGTCAATTTGATGTCAACGAAATATTCTGTCCAGCCTTGCAGCTCTCGGGGATCGCGATGCGCATCCCACGCTCACAAGACTGAAGCAAGGAGGACTCCTAACGGCGGCGCTGGCAAACTTGGATATTGTGACCGACGCAAATGCAGATTGGGAAAAGCGGCTTTCAGACCTGTGGACAGCGATCGACGACCACGACGAGAACGAGTTTGTGGCTTTGGTCGACAGATTGGCCGCTGAGCTGCCTCCTGGAAGCGCGATTGGATTCTTTGAGCGTGCCGGAGCGCGCGATTCCACCGGGCACCCCGATCTCGCGGCACCGCTCTACAAGGCCGCATTGGACGGAGGTTTGACGGGCGAGCGTCGCCGGCGCGCAATCATTCAGCTGGCCAGCTCGCTTCGGAATCTTGGAAATCCTCATGACGCGGTGGTATTGCTCCGGGCCGAGCTGGACGCCGCAGACGATGTGTTAAATGGCGCCGTTCGCGCCTTCCTGGCGCTTGCGCTTGTGGATGTAGGCCACGAGCGCGAAGCGGTTGCGGTCGCCCTAGAAGCCCTTTCAGAATACTTGCCGCGTTACAATCTGTCCGTCTCTCGCTACGCGCAAGAACTCACAACGGAAACCCCGTAGCGACTGGAGCTCATCGTCGACAGCGTGAAAGAAAACTAGTGCACTCGGGGTCGTTGTGCGCGAGACCCGAAGAGGTTGCGGCCAAGGTCATACTTGACATGTGACCATTAGGTCACCTATAATGGTGAATGCATGGACGACGTCTTCAAGGCCCTTGCCGACGCAACGCGACGTCTACTACTTGATCGATTATATCGAAAAGACGGGCAAACGCTCACCGAACTCGATCATGGTCTGACGATGACTCGCTTCGGAACAATGAAGCACTTGCGGATTCTCGAAGATGCCGGCCTCGTGGTCACACGCAGAGCCGGGCGGTTCAAGCGCCACTACCTAAACCCGGTGCCGATCCAGCGTCTTCATGATCGATGGGTTAGCAAGTATGCACTTCCGTGGGCGAGCGCGCTCAGTGGATTGAAGGAACATATGGAGGGAAATAAATGAAAACGGGAACCGAACTGAAGCATGTCTACGAGGTTTATATCCGCACCACGCCAGATAAACTATGGCAGGCGCTCACCGATGGGAAAGCGGCCAGACAATATTTCTTCGGCGGCGCGTATAAATCGGATTGGAAAGCCGGCTCGTCGATGGACCTCAATGACGAGACGGGCGTCACAATGCTCAAGAACAAGATCATAGAAATCGACCCTCCCCGCAAGCTCGTCCACACGTTCTCATCACAGGTCGAGGATGAACAACGAAAGGATCGTCCCTCGCGCGTGACTTGGCTCATCGAACCAATGGGCGATGTGGTCAAACTCACCGTCAGTCACGACGACTTCGATGACGAAACTTCTACGTTCAAATCGACTGGAAGCGGGTGGAACGTGGTGCTGTCAGGATTGAAAACGCTTCTCGAAACTGGCCAACCACTGAACGTCCCCATGCCTGGCTAACGGTCAGGAGCGGCCAATCGCAAGCGCGCTCTCAGTCGGACCCGTTAGCACGGGTTCGGCTTTTTTTAGGTGCCTCAGCGTGAGAGGTAGCGGGCGATCACCAAGTCGCCGTTGTTTGCGAACGAGAGGCCTGCGGCGACGATCTTGCCGTCCTGCTGCAGCGCCATGGTCGTGAACTGATCGTTGCCATCGAGCACGCTGGCCACGATGCCGTTCTGCCCGAAGGATTGGTCGAGCGGTCCCGTCGGCGCGAGTCGCGCGAGAGCTCCCTCGTCAACCGCGTTCGTGTCTTGCCCCGACCCCGCGATCACCACCGACCCGTCGCCTTGAAGCGCGATGGCGAACGGAATGTTTTGATAAACGTCGTTCTGGCTATTCAGAAAATCGAAAATCGGACTGACGAACGACGGATCGTTTGTGCCGTCGGGGAATAACCGGAAGGCCTGCGTGTCGAAGTCGTTGCCCGATTGCGAGTCGCGGACTTCGAGCGCGTCGAGGATCTTCTCAGCCGGCGTCAACATGGCAGTGCCGAAGTGGGCCAGCGCGATAAGCCTGCCGCGTGCGCGTTGCGGATCGATCGTGCCGTTTTTCAAAAAGCGGATTGCGGTATTCCCGCTCAATGCTACGATTTTGCCGTCCTGCTGCAAGCCGATTCCGGTGACTAAGAACGCGCCACCGGTTTTTGCGACGCCGGAATCGCCGAACGTCGGGTCGACCGTGCCGTTGGGATTGAGGCGGACGACGACGCCGATTTGACCGGTTGGGAATGTCGCGCCGCCGCCGATCAGAATCTTGCCATTCGGGAGGAGCAGAGCGACGTAGGCACTCGAATTCGTCGATCCGTCGACGATAAGTTGCTCGGTGCCTCCGGATCCGAAGTGCGGATCGAGCGAGCCGTTCTGCGCGAAGCGGGCGATCGCCATGGCCCTCGGATGCGAGGGCAGGTCCTGATCGGTGACGCCTGCGGCGACGATCTTCCCGTCCGGTTGAATGGCCATCGAGTTCGCATCGTTGACGCCGGAGTTGAAAGGCGCCGCCGCCAACCCGGCGTTTCCGAATTGGTTGTCGCTGCGCCCGTTCGCGAGCAGCCGCACAACTGAAAAGCCGCCGATCGCGTTCGCCGTTCCGGGCATGTCGCCGGAGACCAGAATTCGCCCGTTTGCCTGAATCTTGACGTCGACCGCGGCATACGCCGCGTGGGGAAACAGCACGAAACCGCCCTGACCAAAGGTGGGATCGAGGGAGCCGGGCGCAGCGGCGGCCACCGACGGCGCAACGATGAAAAACGCGGTGACGCACACCCGCATGATTCCCTGCTTGAGCTTCATGCGAGCATCCTACGAATCGAGCCTTAAAAGTGTGTGAAAGCGGTCCTAACGTTCTCGACGATAGGATTGTGCAAGACGTCGAGCGCCGCTGCGCATCATAATGAAGAATCATGTTGATTGTGCGGATGATAACCAGCTTCGTGCTCCTTGCGGCGTTCCAACTAAATGATGCGCTTGCAGCGCCATGCGCGGTGACCCGTGTTCCGGCCGTGTTCACGGCCGGCAGGGTCTTTGCCGCGCCTATGGTCGACTCGGACAAACGAAGACTGCGCCTTTGGATCGACAGCGACGGGAGCGGCTTCCTATTCGACGACGTAGCCGCGCGCTACGGCACTTTGACCAAGGCGGGCGGTTCCGCCAGACAACGAGCGACGCTGCCCCGATGGTCTACTCAAGCAACGATTCCGGCGCTGACCACTCGTGACCGGACACTCCCAATCTTACGGCGGTCCGACGTCGCAAGCGATCCGGTATTCGACGGTTTAGACGGCCAGCTTGGAGCGAGCTGGCTCCAGAACCGGATCTGGACGTTCGACTACGTGCGAAGCGCATTGCTCCTTCGATGCGACGGCATGGATCCAGCACATTCGAAGAACGAAGTGGTAAAGCTCTCATTCGCACTCGATGTTGCGGGCAAGCTAATCGGTGGCGTGCAATATCCGCATCTCACAGCGACTGTCGAAGGCCAGAGTTTTCCGACCTCGCTCGATACGGCGGCGACGGTGGCGCTCTCCCAAGCGGGTCTCACGCGCATGCGAGACCGATCGCCGATGGTCCGCGCAACGAGTTTCGCCAAACGCTCTGTAGTCGCGCGCTGGCACGCGGAACATCCCGACTGGCGCTACGATGGCGACGCAGGCGAAGCGCCGGGCGTTGCGGCGATTCTCGTCCCCTCCGTCACAACGGAAAAGGTGCGCTTCCAAAACGTTTGGTTTACCACCAGACCCCATGACGACGTGTTTGAAGGCGACGACGTCGATCTCAAGCTCGGCCCGACGGCATTTGGCCGCTCCGTCATCACCATCGACTACGTCCACAAGATTGCGATCGTTCAATCTGCGCCCGCGCCGGTCACTCCGCAATCAAAGTAATCACGACGTTTCCTATCTTTTGGCCGGAGGCAACATACTCGTATGCCTCGGCTATTTTCTCCAAGGGATAAGCTCTGTCGATCACCGGTTTGAACTTGCCTCGGCCGATAAAATCTTGGATGAGAGACAGACTTTTTTTAACGTCGCGAGGAATAGGGGAGAGGACCTTCTTATCTCCGATCACCGCCGTCACGAGTGGTAAGTATGTGTTCTCCCACATCGGACCGGCATCGGCTGAAATGTACGTCCCGCCTGGAAGCAATAGTGGTTTGCAATTGCCGAACGAGCTTTTCCCCACGGTGTCGAAGATGAAGTTATATTTTTCATCGTCTTTCGTGAAGTCATCTTTTGAGTAGTCGATCACCCTGCTGGCCCCCAACGACTTCACCAATTCAAGGTTGCTCGTTTTGCAGGTCGCCGTAACCTCAACACCACGTTCTTTAAGAAATTGTACAGCGGCCGAGCCGATCGCGCCGGTCCCTCCATTGACAAGCGCTCTTTGTCCGGCCGTCGGATTCACCTTATTGATCATCGAAGAAAGCGCGTAAATTCCGCCCTCTAAGCAAGCCGCGGCGTGGCTGAAAGTGACGTTGTCGGGGATTCCGATCACTGCTCGCGTCTCACGTACCGTCAGGTACTCTGCGTGCGAGCTCAGTCCGAGGCCGCTAAAGCCCATGATCCTATCGCCGACCTTGAAAGACTTTACATTTCCTCCGACCGCTTCAACCGTGCCGGCGAAGTCGGACCCGGTTATCGGCGACCGCGGATTGAACAGTCCGAGGAACAATCTAATCAAAAACGGTTTGGCCCAAAGGTTTCCGCAATCGGTTCTGTTCACCGTGGTCGCATACACCCGCACCAGCACTTGGTCGTCGCTCGGCGTCGGTTTTTCTACATCTTTTATGCTCAAGACATCCGGTGCGCCATATTTTGAATGAACCGAAGCCTTCATTGTAATGTCGGGTTAGGCTGCGCCAGCCCCTTGATCAGAAGCCAAAAGCCCGTCACTGCTTCGAAAATGAAGATAGGCGCGAAACAGCCCGGCACAAGCCGATGTGATAGATCGGGGAAGATGATGATGGCGAACATGCATGCCGACGTGAGGACGGATGCGAACACGCCCAAGCCCGCGAGAAGTCTAGGGATGTAGTTCGACTTGTAAAAAAGATAGCAGAACACGGCGGATCCCAAACCAAAAAACAGCAGTCCGACGACGTAGGCGGCGCCGTGCGCGCTGAGGGATAGCATCGTCAAAGCCTGCAAGCGATCCGGTGCGAATCCGCGCAAGTACGCAGCGCTGCTCACAAGACGCAAAACGTCAAAACCGGGGAGCACGCTCGCAGCGAAAATCGCGGTCTCCACCAGCCGCCATGACAACGCAAGCAGTGCGAGGTTGCGATTGACCGGCCTGAGGATGACGTAGAGAGCGACGATGAGGGCGACAACCGCAGCGCCGGTAAAAAGATGGCTCGCGATGCCGAGACGATAGAGCGTCTGTGAGGCCGCGATGTTGGCGAAAGTTCTCGCGCCGTTGCCGGTCACCACGAGCCTCGAGTTCACATAGAACTCGGCGAACATCGCAGTCGCATTGGTCACGAGGAAGGCGATCCCGGCGATTTTGGCAGCGGCCCGTTGAGAGTCGTCGATGGCGCCGATCAGCATTCCGTCTCCTCTCCTAACGCCCGCGTTTGCCGACGAGCGCGCAAGGACCTCGGCTGCCACGCATCACTGCCGATGTCGCGTTTACCGATTCGGGAACCTGATAGTTTCAGCCGGATCGTGGGCTGAGCAGAGCAGTCGGCCCCTCCACGGCAGCCGACCGCCGCCGCGCACATTCGTACGGCATCGAGCACGAACCGCCGGCCGGACAACTATGGAATCAGGAGTCGCATAGTGATTCGCCGAACGCCGGGGGACTATGGAACAGCAGATGTGGACGAGGCTGGGCGGCGCCAGCGAAATGCAATTTTCCATTCGGGCATCTAGTGCTGGCCGGTCGTGGAACGGAATCGAGGCTGCAATATTCGACACCACGGGCGGCTTGGTGGAACGCCCACGAGCTGCCCGCCACACGATCAGCATGCACATCGGCGTACCGGTGAGGGCGGCGTGCAGGTGTGACGGACCCGTCCACAATCGGTTGCAATCGCCGGGAGATATCGACGTTGTGCCGCTTGGTTACGCGGCCGCATGGGAAGATGCCGGACCGACGACCATGCTGAGCATCAACTTGAGCCCATCGCTCATTCGATCCGCAGCCGAGGCGATGGGCCTAAACCCGGACAGCATTTCCATCGCGCCGCAGCTAGGGCTCAAGGATGAAAAATTGCGGCACATCGGCTGGGCGCTGAAAGCCGAGCTGGAATCGGGCGAACCTTTCGATCGCCTTTATGCGGAGAGCCTCGGAACCGCGATGGCCGTGCATCTTCTTCGCCACTACACGCTTGAGGCGCCGAAGACGACGCGTCTTGGTCTCACACGGCGGCAGCACAACGATGTTGTCGACTACGTCACAGCGCATCTCACGTCGAACTTGTCGCTGGGCGAGCTCGCAGCCGTGGCCGGCGCGAGCATTTCGCATTTCTCGTCGCTGTTCAAGCAGAGCAGCGGACTCCCGGTTCATCAATACGTTATCCGGCGGCGCGTCGAGTGCGCCCTCAATCTGCTCTTGCACGGCGCCTCCACCTTGAGTGAGGTCGCCGTGCAGGCCGGCTTCGCAGATCAAAGCCACATGGCGAGATGCATGCGCCGCGTCATCGGCATGACGCCGATGGATGTCTTACGGCAACTCTAGGCATGCTGCGGCCGGCCTGACTGCTCGCGCGCGTAGATCGCGTCGAACGTGGCCGACCATGTGGATCCGCCATCTCGCGAAATCTCGATGAGCTGATGCACCGACCCGTCTTTGATCGGCGTCAACGTCGTGCGGTCCAAGATGATCGCGCTGCCTGGTGTGCCCGGCAGAGTGCCTTGAAAGCGGACTACGCCGTCGGGTAATCTCGCGATGAGGATTTTCTCTTTGAGTCCGCCGCGCGCCGTGGCGCGATCCGTCACCCAAACTTGCGTCCACGATTGCGCAAAAGTGTTGTAATAGAATAGGCTCATGCCGTGGGAGCCATCGGCATCGGTCCAGTTTTCGACGACGGCACATCCGTCGAGAATCGCCGAAACCTCATCGCTTCCGGCATACTGATTTTCCGACGTGACGCGCCACGCGCCGAGCCAGAAATCGAGCGCGTGGAAGCCAGCGACGGACGAACACGGAGCCGGAGACGGTCGCGGCGCGGGAGCCGGCGATGCGGTTGGTGCCGCATTCAACGCAAAAATCAGAGCGATCACTATCATATGAAGTACTTTTGCTTTGTTAATACCCGACCTTCGAATGGCAGACAATCGACATCGAGCCGCAGGTCTCGAGGGCGTCGCGGGTATGCAGACCAAGGGAGCGGTCGGCGACTAACCGACGCCGCCGATTTGGCCCGATTATCGTCACTGCGCTAGCCGATAACTAAATGAGCGGCGTCGATTTTGCGACGCCGGGTCAGGCGAATGACACATTGACCCAAGTGGTGCGTGCTACTCAAAAGCAGGCGTTCCAACAATTCTTCGCCGGCGTCGGACATGCCGTATTTGCGTGCGATGTCAACGACGGCACCATCCTCGATGCCAATGACGAAGCGATCACGCTGTTCGGGTATGCGCGCCGGAAGTTGCTCACGCTCAAACTGGCTGACGTACTGGCAAGCGAAGAAGACAACTTCATCCGCCAAAGCCTTCGAAGAGAACGCGGCATGGAACCGCGAGTCGCGCGCTTTCGCATCATCGACGTCGATGGACTGACGACTCCAGTTGAAGGCTTCGCTACGCCGGTATCATACGCCGGGCGACGTGCGACGCTGATCAGCCTAACCCGGTCGAAAGCCGGAAAACAAGAACGTTCGACGTCAGCGGCGGCGGAATCGCCTCCAAACGCGCCAGCCCTCCTTCAACGGATCCGACGGCAAAAAGCGCTCATCGAGTTCGCCAAAGCTGCGATATCCGACACTTCGCCTATCGATCTCACGCGCCGCGGCGCCCGATTACTTCGCGACGGGCTCGGGGTCGACTTCGTTCTTGGCTTCGAATACCAGGCCACAGAACGCGTGATTCGCTGCATCGCCGCCGACGGATGGGTGGGCGACCTGGATTCGATGAGTTTCGACCCTGACGGCGACTCGCTTGCGGCAAAAGCGCTGCGATCGCGCGGAGTTTTTTCGCTACTAGATATCGATGATGCCAATCGCCCGGCCGATTCGGCATGGTTCCTCAAGAGTCAGGACGTGCGATCGGCCATCGGAATCCCGGTCGGCTCCGATAGCCACGACTATGGTTCTCTCGTCGCATACGACAAGGGCGCGAAGCGCTTCAGCGAAGACGACCTGCGTTTTTCGCTGACGGTCGCGAGCGTTATCGCGATCGCGAGTGAAGCCGTCGAAGCGCGATCCTCGGCGGTCGAGGCGGCGGAACGACTTTCAGAGGTGCTCGCGAGCATCGTCGAGCACTTCGTGCACGTCGACCGTCAATGGAACATACGATTCGTCAACGTGACGGTTGAGACTCTGTTCGCGCGGCGCGCGGACGAGTTAGTCGGACAACCGATCGCAAGCTGGTTCCCGTCGTTCGGGGAGCAACTGCACCGGCAGCGATACGAGGATGCGATGTATCGCAACATCGCGTCGCAATTCGAATTTCGTTCATCGCTCAACGATCACTGGTACGAAGCGAGGGTCCGTCCCACTCCCGAAGGTATCGCAGTCTATTTCCTCGACATCACGACGAGACGACTGGCGGAAGAGCGTCGGCTTGAAGACGAAGGGCGCGTGCGGCGTCTCGTCGATGGTATGCCCGCCATTTTGTGGATGACCGACAAGAATCTTGTCATGCAAATGTCGGCGGGCGGCGCGCTCATGAGTCTCGGACTTCCGGATAACAGACTGACCGGTCTCGATCTTCGAGAGATGATGAATAATGCGAACGGTCCGACGATCGTCTCGCACGAACGAGCTCTCGGCGGCGAGTCCAGCGGATATGTCGACACTTTTGGCGGTCGAACCTACGAAGGCCACGTCGAGCCGACGCGAGATGCGAGCGGCGCGGTCATCGGGGTCGCTGGTCTATGCATCGACGTCACCGAACGGATGCGTCTTGAAGAGACCCTCGCAGAGGCGCAGACGTTGGCGAAATTCGGGACTTGGACCTACGATCGCGATAGCGGCGAGCGCACGTCTTCTGACGAGTTGCTGCGAATCGTCGGCCGGTCGCGCGAAGAGACACCGCCCGATAATATGGATCTCCGCGACATCGTGCATCCGGACGACGCCGCGCATCTTGCGGCGGCGCAAGAACTGGCAAAGCAGAAAGGTGATTCGTGGAATCTCGATCACCGGATCGTTCGCAGCGATGGAAGCGTACGGCACGTACAGAACGTTGGCCGCTATATGTATGATAAGAGCGGCGTGCCGACGCGAGGCTTCGGGAGCGTGCTCGATATCACCGAGCGAAAACTCGCAGAGAACGAACTCGTCCGGTTGGCTAATTTCGACGTTCTCACTGACCTGCCGAACCGCACGCAACTCAACGTCCGGCTCTCGGAGTCGATGGTTCGCGCCGTCAATCGCGGAAAGCTTGTCGCCCTGTGTTGCCTCGATATTGATAGGTTCAAGAACATCAATGACACTCTGGGCCATACTGCGGGCGACGCGTTGCTTAAAGCTGTCGGCGGCCGGCTCACTTCGGTCGTGCGACGCGGTGACACGGTCGCCCGGCTAGGGTCTGATGAATTTGCAATCGTCTTCGCCGACGTCACGACAGACTACGACCTCACGCTTTTGGCGGACAAGGTGATTTCGGCATTCGCATCACCGTTCGAGATCTCCGAGCGCGAGCTCTTCGCGAGCGCGAGCGTTGGCTTTAGCGTGTTCCCCGGGGATGCGACCGACGGCGAATCATTGATCCGCCAAGCCGATTCAGCGCTTTATAAGGCGAAGGAGACGGGCGGAGGTCAGGTGGCCTTCTTCAACCCGGACATGCACGCCGACGCCGGCTCTCGCCTCGAGTTTCAAAACAGTCTCTATCGCGCGCTGGGCCGCTCCGAATTCCGGCTGCACTTCCAGCCGATCGTAGGTGCGGCAAGTCGCCAACTACACGGATTTGAAGCGCTGATCCGCTGGCAACACCCGACACTCGGCATGGTTCCGCCCGACCGGTTCATTCCGCTTGCCGAGCAAACCGGACTGATCATCCCCATTGGGGATTGGGTCCTGCGCGAAGCATGCGCCGAAGCCTCGCGCTGGCATGGTCAAGGATCGGAGGATCTTTGGATCTCGATCAACGTCTCGGCCCGGCAATTCTCGCACCCCGATCTCGTCTCGCTCATCGCCGAAGTGTTGGAGTCCAGCGGATTGCCCGCTGCACGACTTTGGCTCGAGGTGACGGAGAGCGCGGTCGTGCGCGACATCCAATCCGGAGCGCGAACAATTAAATCGCTGCGTGCGATGGGTGTGAAGATCGCGATCGACGATTTTGGCACGGGCTACAGTTCGTTCGGCTATTTGCGGTCGTTCGCGTTCGACACTTTCAAGATCGACCGATCCTTCACGCGTGGGTTGCCGGAAACACCCGAAGACGTCGCGATCACGCGAGGTATGATAGCGCTTGGTCACGCGCTCGGAATGTCCGTCACTGCAGAAGGCGTCGAGACCGAAGCGCAAGCGCGATGCCTCGAGGATGCGAGTTGTGACGCGCTCCAAGGCTATTTCATCGGAACGCCGGGGCCGATCGCTTCATTCAAGAAATGGCTCCCGAGCGTGAGCGGTTCATAGCCGACCTCAAGGCTCAAGTCTAAATACCTATCGACTTATATATCAATTCGGGCGAAACTTGCGCGACGGTGCAGGCACTTGGCGGGTCATACTCCAAAATGGGCGGCGATAACCGTTTGACATCAACCATAGGGGGAGACGACCATCATGCTCAGTCGGATACTTTTGTTTGCCGGCATTTTGACGTTCGCCGTCGGCGTCAGCGCCGCAACTGCGGCGACGATCGGGAGCGGAACGATCTATGGCGCGCGCGATCTCGGGCGCGCTCCCGCGTCTGCGGGCGTGCGCGTCGCGGTTGTTTTGAAATACCACCGGGATGCTGAGCTCGAAGCACTGACCGAAGCACAAGCCGATCCCGACTCGCCGGTCTATCAAAGGTTCCTCACGCCGGCCCAATTCGCCAACTACTTCTCACCGACGGCCGCAGAATATGGACGCGTCGTTTCGTCGCTGCAGCGCGGCGGCTTCACGATCACGCACACATTTCCAAACCGCACCGTCATAGACGCCGTGGCTTCCGCACCGGTCGCTGCACGGTATTTCAGCACCGATATCCACAGCGTCATCACGCGAGACGGGCGGCGCACGTACACAAACGTGCGTCCCGTCGCCGTGCCGGCCGATATCCGCGACGTCGTGTTCAGCGTGGTGGGCTTGGACGCCGTCGGCCGCATGCGCCCGGCATATTCGTTTGCGCGCAACTCGCACCGTCACATCGTCGCCCCGGTGGTGAGCCCCGACGCCGCTCCCATCTTCGGACCGGACGGCGGATACGGACCGCTGGTTTTCATCAAGTCCTACAACTTGCCGGCATCGAAGGGCTTCACCGGCTCAGGCCGCGCTTCGGGCGTCGCGACAGACGCGGACTTCCTCGACAGCGACCTCAACTCGTTTCTCGCGTATTTTCACCGCAATCGAACCGGCCCGGCCACGACGCGAGTGCTTGTGGACGGCGGCCCGCCGCCGGGCAATGGTCAGGACTCGATCGAGACCGCTCTCGACGTTGAACAAATCGTTTCGATCGCCCCTGGAACTGCGCTCTACGTCTACGAAGTCACCTATGACGAACCCACAAACGCGAACTTCATCGACATCTACAACCAAGTCGTCACCGACGATAAGGTCGATACGCTCAACACGAGCTATGGCTACTGCGAAACCGCCATGCCCGACGGCTATCCGGCGTCATTGAATGCGGTGGCTAAACAGGGCAATGCGCTCGGCATCACCTTCCACTCGGCGTCGGGCGACAGCGGCTCATCGTGGGATGGCTGCACCGGCGTCGCCGTCGCCACACCCGTCGATATCCCTCACAATGTCGGCATCGGTGGAACCACACTATTCGTCAACAGCAACGGCAATGAGACGAATGAGGTCGGTTGGGACGGATCGGGCGGCGGCGTTTCCGTGCTCTTCGGAGTCCCGAACTACCAGAAGAACGTGCCGACCCTCATCGCGGGAGGGCGCAATATCCCCGACCTCGCGTTCGATGCAGACCCGGGAAGCGGCGCATCGTATTTCTTCGGCGGCGGCTGGGCAGGCCCGATCGGTGGGACTTCGATGGCATCACCGATATTCGGCGCCTCGCTGACGGAGATGAATCAGGTCCTTGGATCGCGCGCCGGCCACTTCAACGTGAAGCTCTACAAAAAATGGTTGGCCAACGGATATGGCAGCGGCCCGACCACCTATTTCCGCGATATCACATCGGGCAGCATTCCGCCTTATCATGCGGGACCAGGCTATGACCAGATGTCGGGCATCGGCGCTATGCTGGTGAACAAGTTCGACCAGCTGTTCCACCCCTAGGCGCTCGCAGTCGACTGCGAACCTGAGGATCGGAGAAGGCTCGACGTGTCGGGCCTTCTCCATTTCGGAGGACGTATAGGTTTTTTCAGCCAAGTCCGGTTGCTAACTTCCGCCGTCTGATGAGGGCTGTTCTATGTCTACTGCACGAACGAAAGCTGTTGCGGTTGCTTCCTGCGCAGCATTTCTAATGTTCGCGGGCTGCGCCGGTTCAGGATCGCACGCGTTAACGCCGGGCTATCCAGCATCGGGTGATCAGTCGCAAAATTCTCTCAGAGTTCCCCCGAATCAAGGGCTCGGTTTTCTCGCCCCGCAATATCGCTCGCGGACTCTAGTCTGGCAAGGTAATCCTGGGCGGGGATGGATGTCACCCGACGTCACGCGACGTCACCTGCTCTACGTCGCGGATCAAGGCGGACAAGCCGTCTACATCTTTCCTAGGTGGGGTAAGGATCAGGCACCGATCGGCAAGATCACTAGCGGTCTCGCGGCACCGAACGGCCTCTTCGTCGACAACGCGAGAAACCTGTACGTCTGCAATTTCGGCGGCGGCACCGTCACCGTTTATCCAAGCGGCGCCATCACGCCGAGCCTCACTTTAACGGGCGCCGGCTCACCGATCGACGTCGTCGTCGGCGTCGACGGAACGGTCTACGTTTCGAACTGGGATTCAGGCAGCACTGGAACGCTGCTCGAATATCCCGCGGGTCACACCACGCCGTCCGTCACGATAAACATCAACGGCGCATCTGAAGGACTCGCACTCGATCGAAGAAACAATCTGTATGTCGCGTACAACGACGCCACGATCAACGATGGCGAAGTGTTGAAGTTCGCGCCGGGATCGACCGTTGGAACGAACCTCGGCATTCACGTCGGATATGTCGGCGGCGAGACGATAGACTCGTCGGGGAATTTGCTGCTGGACGATCAGAACATTCCAGGCGTCGATGTGTTCCCACCCGGCGCAACGCAACCGTCGAGTCGGATCACGGGATTCTCCCTTGCCTTTGACATCGCACTCAACCATCCCAATACCCGGCTATGGGTCACGAATCCGTTCACCGCGGTCTACGAGGTGACATATCCGGGAGGCCAGATCGTCAACACGATCACCAACACGATCTCTTCGGCATTCGGCATCGCTACCAGTCCCGACGGATCGGACTAGCTAACGCGCCACGGGATCCAGCCGAACAAACCAAGGAGGCCAAGCCGCAACGCTCGGCCTCCTTCTGTTGTATAGCTGCGGCGCCCGCGCAGGATCGCATTGATTGCTTCATACGGCGAGGGCTCTAAGAGCGCATAGCAAAGAGTACGTAGCGCCAAGCATGCGCGATTAGCTTCGACAATCGATCGGTAAAAGAAATTTCTAGACGGCTCCGTACAAGAACGTGCAGTAAATCATTCTAGAAGCCGACAAATAAGATATCAAATGCAAATTTCGCTTCGGGGTGCAAATGTGATAGGCCCGGTTTCCGCGCCGCGCTTAGTCGCGGCATCGATTTCCATCATGCTGATCTGTGGATTATCAGGTAACGCGCGTGCGGCTGGACCCGCTCTAGCACCAGTCACCGTGGCTGCCGCTGATTTCGGCTCTCCGCCGTCTGGCGAGGTGCCGATCATCTTCAACGATCACCATATCTACGCTAAGCCGGACGAACTCAAGCAGAGTCGCGTTCTCGCTGCGCTCGTCAAAGACGGCACGATATTCGTCCCCTTGCGCAGCATGTTCGAGCAGATGGGCGCGACAGTCTCATGGGATGAGGCGAGCAAATCAGCGACGGCACAAAAACCCGGCGCTTCCGTGCAGGTCACGGTCGGCAAGAACGAAGTCGTATTAAATGGAGAGACTCGGCCTCTCGACGTACCGCCTGAGATGTATCATGGCGTGATCGTCGTGCCGGTCCGCGTCATGTCCGAGGCGCTCGGCGCGTACGTGGAGTGGCTCCCCGACCGTCACATTTGTGTGGTGCGCTACATTCCGCCCACGCCCGTTCCGGCCGCGCCGCCCACCGCCGCTCCTACCGCAGCACCAACGGCACCGACACCAACGCCCACGCCGACGGCGGGCTACAACGGCTTCATCCAGGCTGCAGTTGCCGATTCCAAGATCTACAATGAATTTTCGGCCGGTCAGCGCTGCTGCAGTTCGTACGTGGCGAGCGGAGGCTATGCGTTTAAAGATTCGCCGATCGCGATTAAGGTCGACTATCGCCAAGATACATACGTCACGAGCGACAACGTCACGAACTCAGCCGGCAGCCATTTCACGCGCTTCACGACGATTGACGGCGGCACGGCGTTCACGCCCGTCTTCAAGGCGCAGCAAAGCACGTTCGATGGCCGCTTGGAGTATCAGGTCATGGCTCCGCGCATCTACGTCGGCGTGGGTTACCTCCAAACCGCCGACAATTACGGATATCCGCACCTGGACGCCTTCGGCGTCGGAGTCGAGAAGTTGCCCGGTCTCCAGCCGGGGCTCGATTTCTTCGGCTCAACGTTTTACTATCCGACCGCGAGCGGCGACTATACAGTCACCGCCGCGACGAGCCCAAATGTCGGACGGACGTTCAAACAACAGTACCGGATCATGAAGTACGATCTGGGACTCTCGCTCGACTTCGGAGATTTCCCCGTGTATCTCTACGGTGGTTTCAGCGGCGATCGGTACACGACAAAGCAAAATGCGCCGATCAATCAGACGCATAGCGGTCCATACATCGGCCTCGGTGTGAGGTTCTAACCGGTCGAGAGGACCATGATCATGCGCAAAACCCCATTCACGTACCTACGGCGTCTCGCCGCGTGCGCCGCCATTGCATCCATGGTCGGGTGCAGCACAAATTGCAACGTGCCCGCGTTTCATGGCGGGGTTACCCCCATTCCGGGTTCCACACCAACGCCGGTCCCATTGTCTTGCGCGCAGAACGCCATTTCGGGGCAGGCAGTGCCCCTTGGAACGGCCGCCACATTCGCAGTGCTCGCCGCCTCGACGGTCACAAACTCCGGCCCAACGATTGTCACCGGTGACCTTGGG
>DATCBN010000069.1 GCA_036511855.1 Candidatus Eremiobacteraceae bacterium
CGCCGGCGAGCCGCTCAGCCACGAAGACGGCGTCTTCCTTTATGAGGAAGCGCCCTTTCACGCGCTCGGTCAGCTCGCGCACGAAGTGCGCACGAACAAGAACGGCGACCGCGCATACTACGTGTTCAAACGCTATCTGAACACCACCAACGTCTGCTACGCGGCCTGCAAGTTCTGCTCGTTTGCCGCGCACGAAAAGGAAGCGCGCGCGGTCCGGATGTCCATTCAGGAGATCCTCGACAAGGCTTGCGCCGAACCCGTCGATTACGACGAGCTCCATATCGTCGGCGGCCACGACCCAAAGCAGACGAGTCTTGATTTCTGGCTGCCGATGATCGAAGAGATGCACCGGCGCATTCCGCACGTGCAACTCGCGCTGTTCACCGCCGCCGAAATCGACTACATGTGCAAGCGCGCGCGCTGCACGTACGAAGGCGGCCTCACGCGCCTGCGCGACGCCGGCCTCACATCGCTCAATGGCGGCGGGGCAGAGATCCTTGTGAAGCGCGTGCGCGATCTCGTCTGTCCGCACAAGGCGAACACGGAGGAGTGGCTCGAGGTGCATCGCGTCGCGCATCGATTGGGGATCAGGACCAATTGCACGATGCTGTACGGCCACGTCGAGACCATTGCCGAACGCGTGGAGCACCTCGTGCTGCTTCGGCGATTGCAGGCCGAGACCGGCGGCTTCAAATGCTTCGTGCCGCTCCCGTTCCACCCCGAAGAGAACGATCTGGAAGAATACGGTTGGACGGGCGGCATCGACGACTTGCGGACGATCGCCGTGTCAAGGCTCATGCTCGACAATATCGATCACATCAAGGCGTATTGGATCTCGTACGGCATCAAGGTCGCGCAGCTCGGACTGCACTTCGGCGCCGACGACATCGATGGGACCGTGCACAACGAGCAACAGATCTATCGCGACGCCGGCAGCAAGACCGATCAGAGCACGCCGGCTCAAGAGCTCAAACGCGCCATCGAAGAGGCCGGTTTTGTGCCGACCCGGCGCAATCTGCTCTACAAAGTGATGGAACCCGCGTGACGCCGTGATCCGCTGCGGCCGCATCAGCTATACAAACGATTTGCCCGTCTACGCGGCCTTTGATGCCGGTGCGGTCGCGTTTCCCGGCAGCTTGACGTCGGGCGTTCCGACCGATCTCAACCGGCTGCTGCTCGCCGGAACGCTTTCCTGCGGACCGGTCTCGTCGTTTTTCTACGCGCAGCACGCAAGCGAATTTTTGCTTCTGCCAGGGATCTGCATCGGCTCGCGCCGCGAAGTGCGCAGCATATATTGCGTTTCGGCCAAGCCCCCATCGTCGCTTGCCGGCGTGCCCATCGCGGTCACACGCGAATCGGCCACGGGCCGAGCATTGTTCGCGACGATATGCGCGAAGTACTACGGATTCGCGCCGGAGTATGCCGAATCCGACGATCCGTTCTCAGCATACGCCGCCGATGGTTCGCCGTGTATCTTGATCGGCGATAAAGCCATCGACGCGTACCTCGCCGCGCCACGTGCGAATACCTACGATATAGGCGAATTGTGGACCGATCTCAGCGGTCACGAAATGGTCTACGCGGTGTGGGCCGCACGTCGCGACGTTGTCACGCGCGAGCGTGACGCCGTGGACGCGGCGCGTCGCGCGCTGACGCTCGCGCTCGACTGGGGCGAGCGCAATATCGGCGATGTCGTCCGCCGGGCGCAAACACAGATAGCACGGCCGGCCGGTTTCTACGACGCGTATTACGCCGCGCTCAATTTCCACTTCGACCTCTCCGCGCAGACGGGGCTCTCGGCGTTCTTCGACGCCGCCACCGCATCCGGGCTGCTAGCCTCAGCTCCGACGCTGGATTTTGTCCAAGAGGTGCCGACACGTGTCTGATGTAGCTGCCTTGCTCGAGCGGGCTGCCGTCGGCGGCCGGCTCTCCTACGATGAGGGCTTGCAACTCTATCGCGAGGCGAATCTGCACGAGCTTGGCGCGGCCGCCCATTCCCGGCGCACGCAGATGTTCCCCGGCGACGAAGTCACCTACGTGATCGACACGACGATCAACTATACGAACATCTGCAACGTGCATTGCTCTTTTTGCGCGTTTTTCAGGCCGGAAGGCCACGCAGAAGGCTACACGATGACGCACGAGCACGTTCTCGAGCGCGTCAAGTTCGCGGCCGATCAAGGCGCGACGCAGATCATGATCCAGGGCGGCGTCAATCCGGATTTGGCCATCGACTACTACGTCGACTTATTTCACAAAGTGCGCGAGCACTTTCCCGACGTCGACATCCACTCTCTTTCCACAAGCGAGATATGCGGCATCGCGAAGCGCGAGAGCATGAGCGTGGAAGACGTGCTGCGGACGTTGCGAGCCGCCGGTCTGAAATCGTTGCCGGGCGCGGGCGCGGAGATCCTCGTGGAGCGCGTGCGCAAACGCATCTCGGCGCGAAAGATCGACGACGACCGCTGGCTCGACGTCATGCGCGTGGCGCAAGGACTCGGGATGCCGACCACGGCCACCATGATGTTCGGCTCGATCGAGACCGATGCCGAACGCATCCGCCATCTCGACGTTTTGCGCGAACTGCAAGACGAAACGCACGGCTTTACGGCGTTCATCCCCTGGTACTACGTGCCGTTCAAGACGCCGCTCAAAGGCAAAGAAGCCACCGGACTTGAGTATCTGCGGGTTCTTGCTATCAGCAGGCTCTACTTGGATAACATCCCGCACTTGCAGTCGTCGTGGCTCACGCCCGGTCTCAAGCTCGGCCAACTCGGATTGATGTTCGGCTGCGACGACATGGGCGGCACTATTCTTGAAGAAAAAGTGGTCACGCTCGCGGGCAGCACGAATTCCGCGAATCGCGCTGAACTGGAGAAGAACATCCGCCAGGCCGGCTACCGGCCGGTGGTACGCGACACCTACTTCAACCGCCGCGACTACCCGCTCGCCACCGCCGGCTAGCGCTGTAGGAGCGTGAGCTACCCGTAGTAGGGTGAGCACCGCTCACCCAATTGGGCAAGCGATGCTTGCCCTAGTACGAGCGTAGAAAAAGACGGGGCAAGCGATGCTTGCCCTAGTACGAGCGTAGAAAAAGACGGGGCAAGCGATGCTTGCCCTAGTACGAGCGTAGAAAAAGACGAGACAAGCGATGCTTGCCCTAGTACGGGTTCCCTAGGGCGCGACAGTCGATGTGTTTTCGACACGCAATCGTAACCGCGGCGCCTCCCAACCACCCCTGCGCCGAATCGATACCAGCATCATCACGGACGCTGCGATGCATATCCCCACCATCAATATCGAGCCTTCGGGCCCAAAACTACCGCCTGTGATCAACTGCGGACCCGTCAGTGTCGTGCTGAGCAAGCTATGTGGGTCGCGCATTCCCGAATTGAGCGCGCCGAAAATGTATCCTTCCGTAAAATTCCAGCCCATGTGAATACCGACGGCGAACCAAATGTTACGAGTCAGGATATAGGCCAACGCGAGCAGCACTCCCATGTCCATTGCCAGCGCGGCGATACTGAACGCAGAAGCGCCAGGATTGCCCGCATGCGCCAAGCCAAACACGATCGCCGATACGACGATCGCTGTCGTCGTGCCGCTCATTTCCTCCAGCAGCCGAAACAACACCGCGCGAAACAACAACTCCTCACCCATCGCTGTGACCATGGGCGCGATCATCTCACTCGCGAGACCGGTGACGCCCGTTCCTTTAGAAACCTGTGCCAACCCCAAGCTCCACAAGATCAAAAAGAACAAAGCCATCATGGCCGCGCCCGCCAACGCGCCCGGCAAGAATGTAAATCCCCGGCGCAAATCGATCTCGCGGGCCGGCCGCTGCTCCAAAAGCTTCACCAGCCAGGCATACAGCGCGAACGCCGCGATGGGCAGCAGCACATTTTTCAAGATCACCCATGAGTGCCACGGCGAGGGCGCAGGGGGGACCAAAAGTCGAGTTAGGATGGTAGCGATGACGACCACCGCCAAGATCCCCAGCGCATAGCAGAGAAGGCGCAAGGGCACCCAGCTGGATAAGCGCCGAAGCAGCCCTCGCTCCTCGAAGTGTAAACTCGAACCCTGTGCGGTCATGCTCACGCCCCTCTTATGATGCTTACGATACGACAAAAAAATGGGCAAGCGATGCTTGCCCTCCTACAGAACGAAAATAATATTAGCGGGCGACGATGCGGAAGAAGTCGATCAGCGCGTCGACGGGCGGGGGTAGCGGCAGCGTCTTTGTGATCGCTGTGAAAAAGCTGTCTTCAACTGCCTGCGGGGCGAACGTGGCAAAACGTTTCACGAATTCGCGCACGTTGAGTTCGGTGGAGTAGGTGGAGAGCGGTCCGAGCGCTTTTCTGAAGTTGAACGACGCCGCCATGATATACCAGAGCGGGTCGATGCCGTCGATGCGCATGCCGAAGACGAACACCAAGTCTTCGTTGGCGACGGTGACGTTATTCTTGTTGACTTTCGGCGTGAGCGGTATGCCGAGCGCGGCCGTGGAGATGAACGCAACCGACGCGTGGGCTTGACTGATCGACTTGTATTGGGTGAGCGATTCGTGGCGGATGCGCGCACCGTACAGCGACCGGATGCGTTCCACAGGCACGATCTGCTCGGCCTCGACGCCGTCGAGCGTCACTTGGATCCGGCGCTGCGCATCGTCGAACGTCAACGTCTTCACGCGGGCGTTCGGCGGCAGCAGTAAGCCGAAGGCGGGTTCTTCTGAGACTTGCTGGGCTTGGTCCGTTTGATCGGTCACAACCCTAGCCTCCTCTACTTAGTCCACGACTCGCTGACGAAGTTGACAACGCGCTGGTCCGGGAACTCGCCACGCAGCTTCGATTTCACCATCTGCTGCAGCAAGTCCATACCAGCCTTGTTCGCCAGATTCACCGCCACGATCTGATAGGGAGCGAGAGGGTCGTTGGCGTTGGTAGCCGCGAATTCTACCATTATGTTATCGGTCGTATCGTACCAATCGCGCGTACGGGTTTCGCCCTGCGTGACGATCACGTCGTAGGAATCGGTATGGCCCGACAGGTGGCCTTTGTGGGCTTTCAGCGCCACCTGGAACTGGTCGTCCATGACGCCCGGAGCGGCGCCAAACGGCCCCTGATATGCCGGGTCTTTGATAATCGTGACCAAAATCACCCGGTCGCCGCTCAAAACGACCTGTCCAAACGGGTATGCCATCACCTCGGCGCGGATCGCGTCGAGGTTGAACGGCTGCACGGAAACCGGCTTGCCGGCGATCTCCTCGACGCGGTCGCGAGTCACCCCGGGTACCAACGTGTGAGAGTACCCTCCGGTCGACGGCGCCTTGTTCGAGCAGCCCACCCAGCATATCGCACATGCGGCGATGGCCGATAGGGTCACAATGCGGTGCATTTTCAAGAGAACATTCGCGCTTGGCTAGTCAATCGCGCCCTCCTTGGTCGGCACGTTCACGCGATGATGCCGGATGCGAGCACTTCGACGTCGGCGTCGTCGTACATCACTAGTGATTGTCCGGGCGAGACCATGGGAACCGGTTCATCGAGCTGCACGCGCAGACCACCCGCGCTCGTGAGTTCGGCCGTGGCGGAAATCGCTTTGCTCCTGTAACGGCAAACCGCGCGGCCGCGTGCGCTGCCTCCGGCAAAACGTTCCGGCCGGATCACGTTTGCATCCGAACAGTCCACAACGGTCTTCGCCAGATCTTCGCGCCGCCCGACGACGACCGCGTTGGCCGCGCGGTCGGTGCGCACGACAAACCACGGTCCGTCGCCATTGCCGGAAACCGTCAGACCCTTGCGCTGGCCAACGGTGTAGTTGACAAGACCGTCGTGGCGGCCGACCTCTCGGCCGTCGAGCGAGAGCATGGGTCCGCTCGCGGCGCTCTCGGGAAATCGCGTCGCGATAAAACTGCGATAGTCGCCATCGACGAAACAGAGATCCATTGAGTCGGGCTTCTCGGCGACGTCGAGCCCGTAGGTGCGCGCAAGGCCGCGCGTTTCTTCTTTCGTCCGTTCGCCAAGCGGCAACGTGAGCGAGCGCAACTGATCGGCGCGAAGGCCGGCCAGCATGTATGACTGGTCCTTGCTCGCATCGACGGCACGGTAGAGATGGGGACCGTCTGACTCTTGCCGCACGCGCGCGTAGTGTCCGGTCACTATCGACTCGGCGCCGAGCGCGCGCGCGAAATCGAGTAGCGCGCCGAACTTCACAAGATTGTTGCAAGCGACGCACGGATTCGGCGTGCGCCCCGCGAGGTACTCGGCGCAGAAATAGTCGACCACCGCGCTTTGGAACGCGCTTTCGAAATTGAGCACGTAGTGCGGAATGCCGATGGTGGACGCAGCCCGCCGGGCGTCGTCGAACGCGGTCGGCCCGCAACACTGGCGCGACTTTTCGCTCAGATGACCGTCACCTGAACTCCACAACCGCATGGTGACGCCTACCGCGTCGACCCCCGAGCGCACGGCGGCCGCAGTGGCAACGGCGCTGTCGACGCCGCCACTCATAGCAGCCAAGGTGCGGCCTGTTCGCACGAATTCCGGCCGGATTTCCGGCATGGTTTGCATGATCTATCGCTGTACCGAAGCGTCCCAGTGGAGGACAATATTGGACCTCCTTTAATTCTCCAAGTCTGCATAACGTCCATTCACCAAACGGCCGCGCCCTTCAAACGTCTCTTAAAACACTGCGAGATCGTCAATGCCAGGCATCGGCCTTCAACTGACCGCCGCGCGCGAGGCGCGCGGGATGACGCCCAACGACGTCGCCAAGCGGTTGAAAATCCGGGCGATATTCGTCGACGCGCTCGAGCGCGAGGATTGGAGCGCGGTCGGCGAGCCCGTGTACGCGCGCGGGTTCTTGAAGAACTACGCGAAGCTGCTCGGGCTGGATTCCGACGTCGCCGCGGCAGAGGTCGATGTGGCGCATCCGGAACACGCACTGCTGCCCGACGTGCCGGCGATCGTGCACGACGAGTCGTCGGACGGATATCCGCCATCGCGACGCGCCGACACGAACTGGCTGGTCATCGCGACGGGAGTTGTGGCTGCGGTGATGTTGGTCGCAGTCGTCTGGAATTTTTTTGGAATGCCCGGCGGCGGCCCGGCAGTTGGAACCGCCGCTCTGAGTTCGCCGGCTCCGTCACCTTCGGCGCCCGCGCTGATCGAAGGAAGCGCCAGCGCGGCCGCTGCTCCGGTGCAGACCACCGGAGTCGATCTGCGATTGGAGACGACACAGGCGTGCTGGCTCTCGGTGACCGTGGACGGCAAGCGCGTCGTCTACTCCACGCTTCCAAAAGGTGCAGTGCGCGAATTCCACGCCGAACGCGAGATCAATCTTCGGGCGGGCAACGCAGGCGGTCTTGTCGCGACCATCGACGGTAAGCCGCTCGGAACTCTAGGCCAAGTCGGCCAAGTGCAGGACCGGGTGTTCGCGGTCGCGTCGCCTGCGCCGTCGCGCACCGCCATTCCATGAGAGATGCATGAGCGAATATTCCTTCGATATAGTGTCCAAAGTCGAGAAACAGGCTCTGGAAGACGCCGTCAATCAAGCGGCGCGAGAGATCGCGACGCGTTTTGATTTCAAGAATTCGAAGTCGTCCATCGAGCTCAAGGATATGACGATCACGATCGTCGCCGACGACGAGATGAAACTGAAAAACGTCGTCGACATCATGCAAGGCAAATGCGTCAAACGCGGGATATCGCTCAAAGCGCTGGAATACGGCAAAGCCGAGCCGGCCTCGCAGGGCACGTTGCGCCAAGTCGTCACCTGCAAGGAAGGCATCGCGACCGATCGTGCCAAGAAGCTGACCGAAGCCATCAAAAACGAGAAGCTCAAAGTCACCACGAAAATCCAGGACGAGCAATTGCGGGTGGTGGGCAAGTCAAAGGACGACTTGCAGAAAGTCATCGAGCTCGTGCGAAGCATGGATCTCGACTTCCCCGTGCAGTTCGTGAACTACCGCTAGTGCCGCGCACGGCCGAACGGCGGGTTTTTCTGGCTAGTCTCGGCTGCGCCAAGAATCTGGTCGACAGCGAAGTGATGCTCGGTTCGCTCGCGGTGGGCGGCTGGGCTCTTACGAGCGACGCGGACGACGCGGATGCGATCATCGTCAACACGTGCACGTTCATCGATCCGGCGAAAGTAGAATCCATCGACGCCATCATGCGATATGCCTCGGCGAAAAAGCCAGGTCAAACGCTCGTGGTGGCCGGCTGCATGGCGCAGCGCTCCGGCAACGAACTGCGCGACCTCATGCCGGAGATCGATGCCGTCGTCGGCACCGGCGCATATCCAAAAATCCTCGACGTCATCGAAGAAGCTCGAACCGGCGCCAGGCCCGTGCACTTGGAGGACCGCGACGCGTACGTCGAGCGGCTCGGCTTCTTGCCGCGGGTGGTCACGACGCCTCGCTCCACCGCCTATCTCAAAATTTCCGAAGGCTGCAACCACACTTGCGCATTTTGCATCATCCCGACGCTTCGAGGCCTGGGTAAAAGCCGCACGGTCGCGTCGCTCGTCGCAGAAGCGCGTGCGCTCGTCGCGGGCGGCGCGCGCGAGCTTGTGATCGTCTCGCAAGACACGTCCGACTACGGGCGCGACATCGGCATGAAAGACGGCCTCGTACGATTGATCGAAGCGCTGGAAGACATCGCCGACCTCAAGTGGGTGCGCTTGCTGTACCTCTATCCCACATCGGTCACCGACGCGATGATCGCAGCGATGCGCGCTTCGACCAAGATCCTTCCTTACGTCGACATGCCGCTGCAGCATGCGCATCCCGACGTCTTGCGCGCCATGCGGCGGCCGCCTCAACCGGAGCGCTATTTGGATCTGTTCGGCAAACTGCGAGCCGCGCTTCCCGACGCCACCATCCGCAGCACGTTCATCGTCGGCTTTCCGGGGGAGACCGAGGAACATGTCGACTACTTGATTTCGTTCATCGAACGGGCCCGGCTGGATCGCGTCGGCTTTTTCACCTACTCGCGAGAAGAGGGGACGGCGGCATATGCCTTGCCCGATCAGATTCCGCACAAGATAAAGCAAGCGCGGGCGTCGCGCTGCCGCGACGTGCAGCGGCGCATCACAAACCGCAACGATGCCGCCCGCATCGGCGAGATGGTGGATGTGCTGGTCGAAGGAACGCGCGCGCTTCCCGTGGGTTCGCCGGTGCGCTCGGCGCTCGGCGAACGGACGGTCGCGTTCGGCCGGTCTCGGCGCGAAGCGCCGCAAGTGGACGGCGTCGTGTATCTCGCCGGCAGGCACAGCGTCGGGGACTTCGTTCAAGCTCGCGTCGAAGGTCATACCGATTTCGACCGCTATGCGCGCCCCGTCGCCGTCGCACAGGGAGAGGCGCTTGCCGGAATCGTTTGACCAAAATCCGTCCGGCGCACAGCCCGATCCGGCGCTGCTCAACCCGGCAGATTCCATCGAGGCCAACGTAGCCGACCCTCCGGATTCACCCTTAGAGCAGGGCGTCGCTCCGGATCAAGACCGGCCGGAGATGCCCGGACGCAAGCGAACGGTCGTGCTGTCGGTCCTTCTCGTGCTCTTGGTGCTCATCGGCGCGAGCTTTGCGGGCATCGTGCAGACAAAGGGCGGCTGGGACAGATTGCTGCAGGGCACGCCGCTTGCTCCGAATCTCACGGAAGTGTTCGGCAAGCAAAAGCTCCGTGTGCTCGTGATGGGTGTCGACGACAGCTGGACCGACAACGACGAGGTCTATACGTCGCAGTCGCGGTCGGACACGAACGTCGCGGTCAATATCGACCTCGCCACGAAGAACATCGGCGTGCTTTCGATTCCACGCGATGTTTGGGTCGAGATCCCGAAAGTCGGTCATGCCAAATTGAACGAGGCCATCGCCGACGGCGGACCCGAACGAACCGAAGCCACGCTCGTCCAAAATTTCGGCATGCCCGCGTTCGACTATTATCTCGTCTTGAAGATCGACGCGACGAAGAACATCGTGGACGCCATCGGGGGCATCGATGTCGACGTCGAGAAATCCATGGATTACGACGACAACTGGGGCCATCTGCACATCCATCTGAAAAAGGGCTATCAGCATCTCAATGGAGAGCAGACGGTCGGCTATATCCGGTTCCGGCACGATCCCGAAGGCGACTTCGGCCGCATGCGCAGGCAGCGACAGGTCATGCAGATCCTCGTCGGCCGTTTGAAAGACCCGATGATCGCCACGCGCGTGCCCGCACTGCTGTCGATCGTGCAGAAGAACGTGCGCACGAATATGCCCCCCGACAAGATGCTTTCGCTTGCGTTCGCGCTGCGCGACCTCACGCCGCAGATGGTCCACACCGCCGAAGTGCCGACAGACATCGGATTCACCGATGGCCAATCGGTGCTCTACTACCAGCCGCAAGCCGGCGCCCAAATCATCCATAAATATCTTGTGGTGGGTTTTACCGGCGCCTTCGACCCGTCGACCGTCCGTCTGAAGGTGGAAAACGGCTCGGGCAAGCCGGGCGCCGCCACGGCGATGGCCGACTACCTCCGCCAAAAGGGCTTCACCGTCATCGAGACGCGAAATGCGAAGAACTTCGGCGCAGCCAAGACCTCTATCACCGGTCCTAACGGAACGATCGTCTCGCTGGTCGCAAAGCAGATGCCCGTCACGAACGTGCATACGGCGATCGGACCCGTAGAGGGAGGCGACATCGTCATCGTCGTTGGCAAAGACTATCGCATTCAATAGAGCATGGCGTTGGGCGGTCGCGCTGGCGTTGCTTGCTGCGTTCGTCGTCTTCACACGCCGCTGGGTGCATCACGCCCAGCTCGAGCTCGTGCCGGTGATCGTGCCGGAAACTGCTGACGCAAACGACGTGCTTTCGCCGCCTGCAAATCTCGTGATGGCGCGCATGGCGCAGGATATACGAGATATGGCCAGTCCGCCCGTGCGTCCGCGCCTTGCCGTGCTGACGTTCGACGATGGACCGTATCCCGTGACCACGCCCGCCCTCATCGCTCAACTGCAGGCGCTGCGCGTGCCGGCCGACTTTTTTCTCATCGGCAACGACGCGACGCGTCAACCGGCGATCTCGGCGGCCGTCGCCGACGCAGGCATTACCATCGGCAATCACACGCTGTCGCATCCCGAGATGACGTCGCTGTCGGCGAAAGCGCAATCGGATGAGATCGTGCAAGGCGCGGCCGCCATCCGAGCGGCGACCGGCACGTCGCCGGTGTATTTTCGTCCACCGCATGGAAATTATGACGCGGACACCATTCGCGCGGTGCGAGCAGCGGGTGAGACGTTGACGTTGTGGGATATAGACCCCGGCGACTGGCGCACGATGACCCCGGATCAGATCGTCGCGAACGTGACCGATCATGCGAAGGCGCCCGCGCTCATCCTCTTGCACAACGGCAAGCAGCCGACGATCGAGGCACTGCCCGAGATCGTCAAGGCCTACCGGGATGCGGGCTTCACTTTCGTGACGTTGGCCGACTTGCAACGCCGGCTGTCTTTGAGTGAGATCAACACGCCGGTCGACGTGAAGGTAGGTCTGTAGGAGGGCAAGTCGTACTAGGGCAAGTCGTACTAGGGCAAGCATCGCTTGCCCAAAAAAAATTGGGCAAGCGATGCTTGCCCTAATACCGAAGCTATTTCCATGCCACGCCAGATAATAAAGACGCGATCGCAAACGCCTTACGTCGCCGCGCGCATTGTGATCGTCATCATCATACTTGCGCTTTGCTCGGCGTTCGCTTGGTACGAGACGCATCACGTCACCCACGCCGGTTTCTCAGGGCAGGAACCCATTTTCGCGAGCATGAACTTGTCAGACCCTTCTCCAGCAGGTCGCGTTAATGCAAATATTCGTCAAAGGCAAGAACCTCCACGTCACAGATGCTTTGCGTGAGTATGCCGAAGAAAAGATCGGACATCTCGAGCACTACATCGATCAGGGCATCCTCGACGCGCACGTGACCATGCGCACCGAGCGCAACGATCAGATCGTCGATGTCATGCTCAATCTGCGGCACTTCTTCATCAAGGCAGAAGAGCGGTCGACCACGATGTACGCCTCGATCGACCTCGTGCGTGACCGGCTCGAGCAGCAGATCCGAAAATACAAAACGCGCCGTCGCGAACATCATCACCGGCAGAACGGCAAAGCGCTCTCGGCGAGCGAAGTTCCCCTGCTAGACGACACCGAGGGCGAATCGTTCGCCGATGTTGGCGAGGCGCCGCGCATCGTCCGCACCAAGCAGTTCGCCGTGAAGCCGATGGATGCGCTAGAAGCAGTCCATCAAATGGAACTCCTCGACCACGATTTTTTCGTTTTCGTCAACGCCGAGACCGAGCAAGTCAACGTGCTTTACAAGCGCAAGAGCGGCGATCTGGGGCTCATCGAGCCCACACGGTAAACCGGGTCCGGCCGCAGTTTGCGGCGGCATCTCGCCCTCAAACGGGGCTTTTGCCGCGCGCCGTCGAAAAGAAGACGTCCCTATGATAGCCACGCTCTTGCTCGCCGCGGCGCTCCTCGCGCCTGGCGCCGCCCCACGGCCGGCCTACCACCCTGCGACAGCCGTCGCGCGGGTCATGGCCGTATGTTCGGCGTTCACCGCAGCAGGACACGTGCCGCGACGATCGGCACGGATCGACCGTCACCCAAAGGCCGCGGTTGCCGTCTGGCTC
>DATCBN010000070.1 GCA_036511855.1 Candidatus Eremiobacteraceae bacterium
CTTGTCTCGGTCCACGGCGTGTTCTTTGGTACGATTGCCAATGGCGGTACAATGGGTAACGGTGCCGTCTTCACGATAACGCCGTCTGGCGCAGAACACATCGTCTACAGCTTTGCAGGTGGCTCGGACGGCGTTGGTCCCACCGCGAGTCTCATCGAAATCGGCGGCAACCTGTTCGGAACGACGTCGGGCGGCGGCGGGACGAGCTGCGCAGACGGATTCGGATGCGGAACCGTCTTCAAAATCGATTCATCCGGGAACGAAAGCGTCGTGTACAGATTCCAGGGTGGTTCGGATGGCCAATTGCCCGCTGCGGGTCTTAGCGCCGTGAACAATATTCTGTTCGGCACGACGTTCTTCGGTGGTGGATCAGGCTGTAATTTCAAAGGATGCGGCACAATATTCAAACTCCACTTATCGGGGACTGAGAATATCGTGCATAGCTTCCAGAGCGGTTCCGACGGCGCGAACCCCACTGCGGGCCTGATCGCGGTGAACGATGTTCTGTACGGCACGACCTCGTCGGGTGGGACGAGCAACAACGGCACGGTCTTCAAGAGCAGCCGCTCCGGCGTTGAAAGCGTGCTTCACTCGTTCAAGGGAGGACGCTCCGACGGTGCCGATCCAGAAGCCGGCCTCGTCGCGATCAATGGCACATTCTATGGCACCACCTTTGCCGGCGGAGCAAACACACTAGGAACTGTTTTCCAAATCATGCCGTCGGGCACAGAAAGCCTGATTCACACGTTCGCCGGCCCGACTGATGGCGCAAACCCCTCGGCGAGTATGATCGAGGTTCGCGGTAAACTCTACGGCACTACGAAGACCGGCGGAGGCGCGAACAACGGAACGGTGTTCTCAATAACGCCGTAATTCTTTGGGGAGCGCCGCGGCCAAAGGGAGGCGGTGCTCCCTGCATGGGGCGCACGAGGACCCCAACCGGCGCGCACGAAGACTTGCGCCTTCCAGAAGCGTCGATTCTCGTCGTATTGAGAGTGGGAGGTCATTTCACATGCGCCAGACCGCGCTCGTCGCGCTTGCCATGTTGCTTACCGGCTGTGCGGTCCATGGCACTGCGCCGCCGTCGATTCCAAGCGGTCCGATCTCACCACAATTCGCGGGCTCGCACGTGCTTAGTCCGTTCCCGTCAGCCGCAGCGCCGCTAGCGAGCCGGGGATGGATGTCAAAGGAAGCAACATCCGGAGCAAAGCTGCTCTATGTTAGTTCGTATCCAGCCTGCGGCGGTTGCGTGCTCATATTCGAACAAAAGACGGGCGCTCTCGTCGGCCTTCTGAGTGCCGGCCCTCTCATTAAGCCTCAAGGTCTTGCCACCGATAGTTCGGGAAATCTGTATGTCACGAATGAAAATCCGGATCAAAATGCGGTGTGGATCTATCCGCCGGGATCAATATTTCCCTCAAACAACCTCTACGATCCGGGAGCACCTTCAAACGTGGTCGTGGGCGACGATGGGACGATCTACGTTTCTAACAGCGGCCCGACGGCTGCCATCATGGTTTATTCGAATGGTTCAACCAATCCAACATCGGAGATGTTCGACGTGAGCGCCGCTCAAGGCTATGGTATCGCCGTTGATAAGCGCGGCAATGTTTACTGGGGAATCTCGACCGTTTCGGGCTTTCAGATCGACAAGTTCAAGCATGGAACAGTTTTGCCCGTGAACCTCGGCATCATATTGAACGATACGCCTCAATCAATGGCTTTCGATAGCGACAATCGTCTGGTCGTGAGTCAGCCTGACATTCCCTCGATCAACATCTACAAACTTCCAAACACACTTGTCAAACAGCTCGGGCAAACCGGAGCGCCGGTCGGCATTGCTTTCAAAGGTCCGCATGGCCTTTTCGTGGCCGACCGAAACACCAATCAGATCGAACAATATGCCTATCCGGCCGGCAACGTGCTACAGACGTTTGCGCCGCCGAACTTCAACCCGATCGGGGTTGCGGTCTACCCGCAACCCTAGATCGGCGCTTAGTGCGTCACACTCGGATTCTTATACGCGAAGGCGCCGTCGGGATTAGTTTTCACCCAGACGATGAGATCCCAAATCGTGGGAAACTCAAAGATCGTGACGACATTGGCCGCGCTTGTGGTCTTGCCTAGGTTCACCACGGTATCGGCCGACGGCTTATCAAGGCTCCCACCAGCCGCAACAAAATCTTTGTTCCAAATCCAGTGATCGTAGCTCATGGTTCCGGTGGCGGGATCTTTAAGCACGTAGTGGACGTGGCCCTCAAATTCGACCCAGCGGCCAGGATCGATTCCCCACAGATGCGGGCGCGGCTCACCCGTCGGTCGCGGCACGGAAAAATCGGCGCCGAGCAGATTGCCGTCGGTGTCGTACCAGAGTTGGCTTGGGTGCGTGGGGTCGGAAACCCATTGCTGATTCGCGTAGCTGATCGCGCCGGTGTCGTCGACTCCTGTGTAGCGGACGTAGCCCGCTTTCTCGGCATCTTTCGCGTGCGCAAAGCGGCTGCTCAAGTCGCGCTGGATCGAGTCGATGAACTGCCCTTCCGGCGGGGAAATCGGACCATCGAATGTCGGACCTTCATCGGCCCGCGCGATAGCGGTAAAGCCGCACGATACGGCCAGCATCACCGCCGCAAATGATAGCGCTTTCATATTCCGCTGAGCATTCACACGTCACCGCCTATCGGTTCATCACAGAGTGTCATTTTTCAAGAACGCCCACTTCGCTCGCTGTCACAGGTTCTTCCTCGTTCATTAAATCATGAATGTGGGCGAAACAAGAGATCGAAAAGCGGTGTCCACGTCTTTCCGCCATCGATCGATCGATTTTTCACAAACTCTCGGTTCTGTCTTGCAGCGTGGCGATTCCCTCCACAGGTGCGGATTACGTCGTCATACGCTATCACGTTTGAACTATAATTTGTACGAAATCCCGATGATCATCGCGCCAGCCACTGCGTTCGCCGCACCGGCAAGGACCTTTGCGCCGGCGCTGATACGGCTATCAGTTTGGCAAGACTCTGGTGTATGCATGGTCCGCCTCATGTCCTGACTGCGTGGTGAGATGAATGCCAGCATAGCAACTCACAAACGCGCAGTCTCGAACATTCGCGCGACCTATTGAAGATTCCGACGGGTTGCGCTAAACTATGCCCGCCTGATGCGCCCGCAGCGACTCGCTGTACGTTCCGGTGATCCGGAGCAACGCTCGGGTGGCGTCCAGCTCGACACGTTGCAGAAGCACTTCGGACGGGCGCCCTAACAGGTATCCTTGGACGCCGTTCACGCCGCTGCCTCGGGCCGCACCGCCAAGCTCATGGCTGCAGACGAGTCGCAAGAGCTCCTCGTCCTCGACGCCCTCGGCGATGACATACGCCCCGATCGCGCGCGAGATCGCGATGATGCCGGCGAGCACGCCTCGAGTTCCGGGGTCGCTCACCGCCTTGACGATAATCGTGCGATCGATCTTGACGTAATCAAGCGGCAGCTTGCTGAGCATCTCTAGGCCGGAATTACCAGCGCCCGTGTCGTCGAGCGCCAACAGAAAGCCGAATCGCTGCAGCTCCCGCGCGGCCGCCACGACGGAGTCGATCCGGGTGACTGCCCTTTCCGTGATTTCCACGACCACCCGATTAGGCGCCAAGCCCGCCCGGGTTACGAGTTCGGCGAACGCTGGGCCCCTGAAACTTTCGTGATCGAGCGATTGAGGACAGATATTGATGAAGAGGAGCGCATCGTCCGGCAGGTCGCGAGATCGAGCAAGAATGGCGTTTCGACAAACCGCATCCAACTCGTCCGCCGTTCCGGCCCTTTCGGCAAGATCGAACGCATCTTGTGGTCCTGCGAAGCCGTATTTCTTGGCCGGGCGCGAAAGCGCTTCGTAGGCCATTATCTCGCACCGCGCGATATCCCAGATCGGCTGAAATGCCACACCTATCTCGCCCTCGGCGATAAGTTGCCGGAGATTTCGGACCTTCGTCGACGAGAACAGCCACATGCCGTCGGTCTCTTCGTGGAAGGACTCGACGACGTTGCGCCTTCCGCGCTTTGCGGCATACAGCGCCGCATCGGCTTGGCCCCTCATCACTTCGGGATCCCGCTCGGCGCCTCGGCACGACGCGATTCCGATACTGATCGTAGCGCCCCCGAGGCCGTCTTGCACAGCCAATCGCAGGCGCTCCATCGTCTTCTCTGCTTCGTCTGGTCTCGTGTCCGTCAACAGCACGGCAAATTCGTCACCGCCGATCCGAAATGCGCGGTCCTCTACTCGTAGGAGTTGGAGCAGCTTCGCGAGTCCGACGAGCAGCTCGTCCCCTCGCTGGTGCCCGTTCGAGTCGTTCACCACCTTGAGGTCGTCGACATCGATGAGTGCCAGCGAAAGCGTCTCATCGTGGCGAGTAGCACGTGAGAATTCACGGCGGAGGTCCTCTTGAAATGCGCGATGATTTCCAAGCGAAGTCAGATTGTCGGTGAGAGCTGCTTCCTCAAATCGTGTGAGTTCTACGCGGTGCGCGTCAGCGGTCTGCCGGCGGTACTTCTCTAAGACGTAGAGGAAGACGCCGAGAAAAAAGAGCCCGAGAAACGATATCGCCATCGCGAGTCTGGAGATGAAAACACTCGTCGCTTGGAATGTGGACTCGCGCGTGATAAGCTCCGTATCGAGCCGATCTTTTGTTTCGGTGACGCGGCTCGTTATGCGAGCGTGCATCGCATCGACGTCTGATCGTTCGGTCGCCAGAACACTTCGGGACAAATGATTCGGCGAGCTAGTCTCAAACATTTGATTCGCGGCGTCGACGTATGCGCGATGCTCGGCGAGCAGCTCTGTGGCGTTATTCCGCTCGGAGGTATTGCCTAAGAGCAACACGTCGTTGAGCGTCGATTCAATATCTGCCGCATAGTGGCGGCGCAGGTCAAGATTCTGAGCGGTCGGACTATACTTGTAGCGTTCCTCGTAGATTTCTTCCTCGCTCAGCGCGTCGCTCGCGCTTCCGAAATTGAGATCGAGCTGCGTCACGAGCTTCGCTTCAGCCGTCTCAGCGTCGGTTCGACCCGAGAACCACGGCCCGTAGACGGCGCCTCCCAACAGCACCAATGTGAGACCTATCGCGGATACCCGGCTCCACAAGCCCAGGCGACGGATTGCTTTACGTAGACTACTCACTGCCTATCAGTTATCGGAACCGACCAAGCAGCGCACAACGCAAAGCGCCGTAATTCGGGGCACTATCTCACCGTACCGGGACGGCGCCCCTTACAATTCGGTCCAAAAGCCCACGTCGGCGCTAGAGCAGTTCGGCGATGCGCGCGGCCGCGAGCGCCGCGCCACCGGTCTCGACCGGACGATAATCGATGGTTCGTCTAAGCTCTTCTGCGATGGCTTGCGCGATGATTTCCGGTGTTGCGGTATCGTACTCCATGCAACGTCCCGCTCGGTAACGCTCGAGGCGGTGCCGCACATGAAAATTCTGTTCGAAGTGATGGCGCAGCGGGAAGTAGAGAAATGGCCGGCGATTGGCGGTCAGTTCCATCGTCGTCGAGAGGCCGCCTTGCACCACGGCGATGTCGCACGCCGCCAAATGACGATAGAGGTCGTGGACATACGCGCGGATTTCAAGACCACCGATACTCGGAAGCGATGCAGGATCGATGCGCGGTCCGGCGATCACGATCATGCGCAGGCTTGGTACGAGCCGCTTTGTCGCGGCATACGATTCGATCACGCGCCGCAATAGATGCGCGCCGACGCCCGAGCCGCCGACCGTGACCATGCACACAGTCTCGTCGGGTTTGTACCCAAGTTCGGCTCGAAGCGCCGCGCGATCGGTGAGCGCGGCGGGTTCGAAACCCGTGATGTAGCCCGAGAAATCGAAATGGCGCGACGTCCAGTCGCGTATCAACGGCAGATCGGCGCCCAAGCTATCCGGCACGATGTCGTCGAGATTGCCGACGAAGATCGAGCGATCGCGAAGTCGCGGAAAGCGCGCTATGTGGTCGATCATTTCGGCGTTGTAATCCGCGGCGACGAACGCTTCCCGCTTACCGCCGTCGGGCATCGGAAGCCAGCCCACGAAATCGGTCATCCACACGAACGGAGCGCGTTTCTCTTCGGGATTCTCGTGGAGAAAGTGGTCGAGTTCCCACGCTTCGTCGCCGATCCAGAGATCGTACGGATCGTCGCGCACGATGTCGTGGAAGACCATGAAGTTGTTGACCAGGATCTCATCCATGTTTCGAATGGCCTGAAACGCGTGGAGATCGTGTTCCGCCGATTCACCTTCGATGTGCTTGCTCTCGCTCGCGAGCAGCCGGCTCGCGGGATGGATCCGCTCGCCGCTCTTCTCCAAAACCGCAGTGACCGGATGCTGCGCGAGCCAGTCGATCTCGAGATCGGGCTGGAGAACGCGCAGCTCGCGCGCGATTGCGATGTCGCGCTGCGTGTGGCCAAGCCCGATGGGCGACGATACGAACAGCGCTCGCCGCCGTCGCGACCGTGCGGCCGGCCAGCGCCGCGCCGTCGGCGCCTTGCCGTTGCCGAATACCCGATCCGCGAATTCGCGGAGAAGAAGATTGATCTTCACCGGCTGGCGGCCCCACAAGATGTGGCCGCCGCCCTCGACGATCATCAGCTCTGCGCCAGTCGCTTCCGCCACCGCGACACCGCGTGTCGGCGAGACGAGCCGGTCATGCTCGCCGTGAATGACGAGCACCGGACATTCGATCTTGCGGTAGAGCTCTGCAAGCTCGGGATCTTCCGCTTTAAGGGTCGAAAGATATTCCGGCGCGTCGACTGTGGCGATCAACGTCTGCGGCGCCGTCTCGAGCCCCCAACCGACGCTATCGTCCCACTGCTTGGTTGAATGCGGCTCGGGAAGCGCCTGGTCGAAGAAGAACTCCAGGAAGTCGCGATAATGCTCCGGCCAATAGTAGCGGTTCTCTTTTTCCCATCCATCATACGTATCGCGGACGTCGTCAAACGTGCTCGTCTCGCGGGCGGCGAGCGACTCGCCGTACGGCGACACCGGCGCGAAGAACACGAGGCCGTTCGCGCGCAGCGGATGCTCGCCGGCAAGCAAGGCGGCGACCCACGCTTCGGTGCAGATGCCGACGATCACCGCGCTTTCAGTGCCGGTAGCGTCCATGACGGCGACCGCGTCCGCAACGCGCTTCCAGTCGGTGTACTGCGCGGGGTCTTGCGGCCGATCGGATTTGCCATTGCCGGTCGGGTCGTAGGTGACGACCCGGAAGTGCCGCGAGAGATACGGCACCTGCAGCTTCCACGTGCGCGAATGACCGATGGCCCACGGCGGCAGCAACAGCACGGTGTTCGGGCCGTCCCCGAAGACCTCGAAGAAAATCTTGTTGCCATCGCGTTCGGCGTATCCCTCGCGATCAGGAAGGCGGGCTCTCATGGTTTTCGTTTCGTCCTTTTTTGGGATTCGAGTTTTTGAAGCCAATCATCGATGGCTTTAAGCAAGGCCGCGTGACCTGTTCGGATACCGGAGAGCATCCGCAGATGCATTCCCAGGTTGAATGTGGAGACCAGCGTCACGATCGCTTCTAGCGGATATGCGTTGCGGTCAAGTCCGTACTCGTCAAAAGCCTTGTCGAACGCCTCGGTGACGACTTGAAACCAGGCTAGGTCCACTTTGGCGACGCGCTTGCGCATCTCGGCGTCGTTCCACGACATCGCTTGCAATTCGAACCACACCTTGGCGTAGCCGTCGGCCGAGTCTTCGTCGAGGTAGCCCATCGCATTGCGCCACTTTTCGATGAACGGTTTATCCTCGGCGTACATCTCGCGTTGACGCTTGATGAGGCGGTCCGTATGGCGCTCGAGGACTTGGAGCAACAGCTCCGGCATGGACCCGAAATAGTAGTGCACGAGCCCGTGATTGAGTCCAGCTTCTTCGGCCAGCTTGCGGGTTGTGATGTCGGCATAGCCTACGCTGACGAGCAATCGTTCCGCCGCATCGAGGAACGCTTGTTCGGCCTCTTCCCGTGCGGGCGTGATGCCGAGGCGCGCGCGTGATCGAACTTTGATGCTATTCGTCCTCCGTCGGAGTCCAGGCGCTCCCGGACATTACAACCCCGGCACTGCTCCGGGCGCCAACAAACTAAGTATCGCGAGCACGCCGAATAATGCGCCGACCGGCGCAACCACGCGGTCTCCGTGCGGCGCCGCCTTTTCGATGAGCATGATCAGCGCTAGTACGCCCATCCATGCGAGATGCGCGACGCCTGCGGCGAACATCACGAGCATCAGCGCCCAACAGCAACCCAGACAAAAGAGCGCATGGCCCAAACCAAGACGGAGCCCATTGAGCGCGCCGCGTTGATAGTGCGATACCAAATACAGGCCCGGGTGGCGGCAAGCCTTCAGGCAGGCGTCTTTTAGGGGCGTGAGTTGATAGACGGCGGCAAGCGATAGCGTCGTCGCAGCGACGACCTGCGAGTGAGTTGCAAGCCAAGGCCAAGTGTCGACAAGTCGATGGAGCTGCATGTCGCCCGCAAACGCGGCAACTGCGAACGCCGTCCACACGCCGAAGTACGCGATGAGGAAGAGCGCGAGCGCGCGCGGGAATTCGGGAGCGTTGCCCGCGGCTGCCCGATACATTCTGATGAACGGCAGTGATGAGGGCAGCATCATAGCTGCCGTCATGACTTGCCAGGAGAAGAGCACGAGCAGGGCCGACTGCCAGAAGGGCCGGCCGCTTTCGTACAGCGCGTGGTGGTGGAACTGGGCGGCGGCGCCGCTCAGCTCCGCCCACGCGCTGACGATCCAGGCCGCGACGATGCAAGCCAGCAAGAGGCGGATCGTTCGAGCGAACGACGTTTGATTGCCCTGTCGGTCTGCAATCGCAGCCACAGTTATGCCTCCATCCGAAAATCGCCCTGAATGGCGTTGCGATCCTTGAATGTCCACACCATGCCGTGCTCGGGTATGTTGACGACGTGCTCGGTTGCCTTCGACACGTAGGCCGGCGCGCCGGCGATCGTGCTGAAGATGCTGTCGCGAAGTGTCGTCGCTGTTCCGTAGGCGCTTTTATACGGCGCCATTGTCGCGCGGACTTTGTCGCCGACCGCGATCGTGCCCTCGCCGCCGGTCAGATGATGATGGATCGGCGCGTCGTAGATGGCGAGATCTTCGCCGATGAGCCCGTTCAGATCCGCAAGCGCGCCGCCGAGGCGGCCGTGCCACGCGTCGAGGATCGCGGCGCGCTGCTCTGGTGTGGCCTTGCCGTCGACATAGGTGACGCGCTTCCAACTCTTGGGGACGAGCACGTTGCCCGGAATCTTGACGACCTGCACGTACGTGAGTCCGCTGACGTCGATGCCGTTGATTTCGCCCTTGTCGATGTGATATGCGTTGAACGCGTCGCATGAACCGCCGTCGGGATCTTCACCGATCCAGCAGCGGCATAGGGTCTTGCACGAGCACGCCTCGAGCAGCGTGCCGGTGAGAACGTAGGATTTGCCGGATGTCTTGGTCCGGTCTTGCGCTTGCATTGCCATGAACGGCCATACTCCTTTGCTTTGGTAATAGTAAGCCAGAGGGCTGCGGGACTATTGTTGAGTTAGTCACGCGCCTTGGTCAACTGACTAAATACCATATTTAACAGGTCGTTGTCAAGTGCAAAGGCGAAAATTTCGGCTGATAGGCGCACCTGCGGCATTTCTAAGCCGGCGCGATTTCAGACTAGTTTCAGCCGGCGCGGGAACAATGTAGGGTATGAGCAATTCGACCATCCGGTACTTGGTGGGCCTGGCGTGCGCCGTAGCGCTGCTCGGAGGCATCTTCGTCGCAGTGCAGCTCCACTCGATGGCGGCCAACCTAGACAGCATGTCGACGCGCATGAACGCGCTGACAAGCATGGATAGCAGGCTTTCGGAGACCAACAAGCTGCTGAACCAGACGAACGCCAGTTTGTCCAAGATGTTAGTGGAGTCGGTGACCGCAAATCAAAAGCTCGGCCATATGCAGACCGATCTGGCCACTATGTCGCACAAGATTTCGGGCTCGTTCTTGTTCCGCGGCGTGAAATGACGCATTGGATGACCCGTGGATAGCGTTCATCGAAAATTTAGCGGGTCGATTCCCGAATACTACGACCGTTATCTCGTACCGCTTTATTTCACGCCCTTCGCGCACGATCTCGTATCGCGGCTGCAACTCGGCGGCGACGTGAAAATCCTTGAACTCGCCTGCGGCACAGGAGTGCTTACGCAGGCTCTTGCCGCGAAGCTGTCCAGCGGCGGCAGCATCGCGGCGACCGATCTCAACGAAGCGATGATCGACGTAGCGCGCACAAAAATGCCGGATGATCGACGCATTTCGTGGCATCAGGCAGACGCGACGAATCTCACGTTCGGAGACGCTACGTTCGACGCGGTGGTATGCCAGTTCGGTTGGATGTTCTTTCCCGATCGGGCGCGAGCGGCGCGCGAGGCCGCACGCGTTCTACGCCCGGGCGGCCGGCTGCTCTTCAATACGTGGGGTTCACTTGAGGTGAACGTGATACCGGCAGAAGTGTACGCGGGCGTCCGCGCGTGCTTCCCGTCGGATCCGCCAAGGTTCTACGACATCCCGTACGGGATGTTCGACCCAGCCGAGCACGAACGACTCGCTGTCGACGCCGGCTTGCGCGACGCGAAGGTCGAAAAAGTTCAATGCCGGGGCGCCGAGCTGGACCCGTTTGAAATCGCCACAGGAGCGATCCGCGGCGGCCCCTTCGTACTGGAAATCGAACAGCGCGGCGCGGACGTGGACAAGATAATCGAGTCGACGGCCGGCCGCTTACGGCAACGGTTTGGCGACGTTCCGTTCGCCGCACAATTGACCGCGCTTGTGTGTTCGGCGAAGAAGTAATCCGCTTCGCGTTAGCCGCCGGCCATGGCTCCTATGACCAAAAACGGTTCGGCGCCTTTTGCCACCGCGTCGGGCAGCGGCGCGTCCGGCGACTCGTGAGACAGATCTTCCTGACACGCGAAGAACCGCACGAATGCGCGCCGCTCTTTGGTGACGTGGTCGCGGATCGTGCCACGCAGCATTGGAAAGCTGTCCTCGAGCGCGTCGAGCACCGATCGCTGCGAAATCTCGCCCTCGACGTCGAGCTTTACCTCGCCGTCGACCTGCGCCAGCGTCCGCAGATGCGCGGGAAGCCCGACGCGGATCACTGCAACGTCTGAACTTCGACGGAGAGAACCGGCGGTAGATCGCGCACGATGGGATTCCAACTGTCGCCCGAATCGGCCGACGCGTACACCTGACCGCCGGTGGTGCCGAAATAGACCCCGCTCGAATCGAGCGTGTCGACAGACATCGCATCGCGCAAGACATTGACGTAGCAGTTCTCTTGCGGAAGGCCTTTCGTCAGCGCCTCCCATTCGTTTCCGCCGGTCCGGCTTCGGTACACGCGCAGCTTTCCTTCGGGCGGATAATGCTCCGAGTCGCTCTTGATAGGAACGACGTAGATCGTATCGGGCTCGTGCGGGTGCACGTCGATCGGGAATCCGAAATCGGTCGGCAGATTGCCGCCGATGTCGATCCACGATTCGCCGGCGTCATCGCTGCGCATGACGTCCCAATGCTTTTGCATGAACAACACGTCGGGACGTGAGCGGTGCATCGCGATGCGGTGAACGCAATGGCCGACCTCAGCCTCCGGATCGGGAATGCTCTCCGACTTCAAGCCGCGGTTGATGGGGCGCCACGTTTCTCCCGCGTCGTCGGTGCGAAAAACGCCGGCCGCCGAGATGGCGATGAACATGCGGCCCGGATGGTGCGGATCCGCTATGATTGTATGGAGGCACATCCCGCCGGCGCCGGGCTGCCACTTGGGCCCTGACGGGTGCGTGCGCAATCCCGCGAGCTCGTGCCATTTCTTGCCGCCGTCGGTTGAACGGAACAATGCCGCGTCTTCAACGCCTGCGTACACCGTTTCCGGATCGGTCAGCGACGGTTCGAGATGCCAGACGCGTTTGAATTCCCATGGATGCGGTGTACCGTCGTACCATTGGTGCGTGCCCGTCACCCCGTCGTACACGAACTCGTTGCCCATCTGCTCCCAGTTCTTGCCGCCGTCGTTTGAGCGCTGGATCACCTGTCCGAACCAGCCGGACGTCTGCGATGCGTAGATTCGATCCGGATCGGCGGGCGATCCCTTGAGGTGGTAGATCTCCCAGCCGGCAAAATGCGGGCCGTCCACCTTCCACTGCTTACGCTTTGCATCCGATGTCAAGACGAACGCGCCCTTGCGTGTCCCGACCAGCACCCGTACGCTGCTCATACCTGCTCCTTTTTCAGCTAGGCGCGACTCTTTGCAGTACGAGCATTAGGTCCTCTTCGCGCACGGGAAACCTATCCACGCGCATGTTTCAGCATTTTTTCATGAATGGTGGGTAACGTGAGGCACCTTCCTATTTACCGATCGGAGCAGTTAAAAATGAGCAATCGTTTCGTTCCAAACGTCGCGGCGTTTCTCGCGGCGTTTTTTTCACTTTGTGCGCTGAACGGCGCTGTCCAGGCGTCAGCGGCGCCGTTTCCCCCGTTCGCGGCATTTCCAGGCGTCGTTCAGAACGGTATGATAACCACCATCGCGTCGACTGTCCCCAAAAACGGCGACATAAATCCGTACGGGATGGCGGTGGTTCCTGCGACGACCGGGTCGCTCGTCAAAGGCGACATCCTCGTCAGCAACTTCAACAACGCTAGCAATTTGCAGGGCACCGGAACGACGATTATGGAGATTTCGCCCGGTGGTCACGTCACCCAATTTGCAAAGATCGACCCGAACCATCTGCACGGGCAGTGCCCTGGAGGCGTTGGCCTGACCACCGCGTTGTTCGCGGCCCGCAGCGGTTGGGTTTTCGTGGGAAGCTTACCCACAAAAGACGGCATGTCGGACACGGCGCGTGCAGGCTGCATCATTGTGCTGAACAGCATCGGACAAGTGGCTGAAACGTTCTACGGTTCGCTGATCAACGGCCCGTGGGATATGACTGGGCTCGACAACGGCTCGCACGTCGCGCTATGGATCACCAATGTGTTGAACGGAACAATCCAAGGTCACGGCCGCATCGTGAACGGAGGAACGGTCCTTCGCTTGAATCTCGTCATCCCGTTCGGTTCGCCGCCGGGCATAGCGTCGGCAGCGGTGATCGGGAGTGGATTCCCCGAGCGAACCGATCCAGGTGCGCTCGTGATCGGCCCCACCGGCGTCGCCCTCAGTCCCGACGACAACCGGCTCTTCGTCGCTGACAGCCTGAACAATCGCATCGCCGCGATTCAGAACCCGTTGTTCCGTACTACATCTGCCGGGTTGGGCGACACCGTCACGATGGGCAGATTCCTGGCCGATCCTCTTGGGCTCGTCATGGGACCACACGGCGATATTCTCTCCGCGAACGGCAGCAACGGCTACTTGGTCACGACGACGATCAGCGGCGCACAAGTAAGGAGAGATCTTTTGGACGGCAGCGGCAGTCCGCCCGGAGCCGGCGCGCTTTTCGGACTCGCCTTTGTTCCCGGACAGGGTCTCTTCTTCGTGGACGACGCCACCAATACGCTCGACTTGTTCACCAGGTAGGGATACGCAACTCGACGGAGCTAGCTGGCCACGCGTTCAACGTCGACTTGCGATTGCGATTGCGAGCGCGATCGCGTGGCCAGCTACGCCAGCGGAACCGCTGCGGCGACAAGCAATCCGCCGAGCATCCATGCCGCTCCCGGAAAAAACCAAGCTCGCTCGGTGTCCATGAACACCACGAACGTGAGCGTGAAAAGCCCCGGGCCGACGAGCGCAGTGAGGCTGCGGATGCAACTGATCGCGCCCTGAAGCTCGCCTTGTTCCGCCGGCGACACGCGTCGCGACATGAGACTTTGCGATGCAGCGGGTGCGAATCCCCACATCGCCATCACGGCGATGCCCGTCCAGAACAAGAACGGCGTATTCGCGAAACCGAACATCGTCATGCCGATCGCGCCGAAGCCAAGTCCGGCGACCAGCGCCGTTCGTTCGCCGAATCTCGCGACGATCGGACGCACCAAGAACCCTTGCACGAGAGCAGTGGTTATGCCCACCATCGCGAGCGAGAGACCTATGATGCTCGTACCCCAATGATATTGATAGATCGTGAACAGCACCCAGATGGCGGGGAACGATTGCCCGGCCAGTGCGCTCAAGAAACCGACAACGGATAAACCCGACAGTTCGGGATGGGAACGCAGCAACTTCAAGGATCCGAGCGGGTTGGCGCGCTCCCACGGAACTCTCGCAGTCCGTTTCTCCGGCGGCAGCGATTCAGGCAAGACGAGCGTGCCGTACAACGCGTTAGCCAGACTGAACGCCGCAGCAACCCAAAACGGAAAGCGCGGATTGAAGCCGCCGAGCAGCCCGCCCACCGCCGGCCCGTGGACGAAGCCGACGCCGAACGCCGCACTGAGCATGCCGAATCCCGCGGCGCGTTTGTCCAGCGGCGCGACATCGGCGATGTAGGCGTCCGCCGTGATGAGCCTTGCGGACGTCACGCCGGATATCGCCCGTCCGAGAAACAACCAGCTGAGCGTGGGAGCGAGCGCCCACACCGTTCCGAAAAGTCCGAACATCTCGGCGGCGCGCGCCGCATCCCCGCCCACAAAGCCCGCCACCAGCTTGGGGAGTACCGGGGCGATCATGCCGAGCGAGAGCATGTCGAGCATGACCGTGATGAAGATGAAGGTCACCGCGCCCCGGCGCGGAGCAGGAGGCGCTATTTGCATGTGCAAATAGCACCACGCAGTGAACCGACTTGTCAAGGGAGCGCCCGAAATTCTGCGATCGGGGCCGAGCACGGCCCTCGATTACTTCATACTGGGACTCGTGAAGGACGCCGGCCTTTCCGGCTACGACCTCGCGAAGTTATTCGAGCATGTCGTGCGGTTTTTTTGGCAGGCCGAGCAGTCGCAAGTGTATCGCGCGCTGTATCGTTTGCGCGATCTCCATTGGGTGCGGGCGGAAGTGGTCAAGCAAGAGAGCGCGCCGGACAAGAACGTCTACCGCATCACGCGCGCCGGAACCACGGCGCTGCGCGAATGGTTGCGCGAAGAGATCGACGAGCCGCCTGCGCGACGGGTTTGGCTCGGACAGTTTTTCTTCGCAAACGAATTGCCGTTGGCCGACGTGACGGAGATTTTGAAACGGCGCATCCGCGATCTGCAGGATTGCCTCGACGAATTTGAACCGCGGGTCAACGGCCCAGACTTCAAGTCGCATCTGCAGGAGCAGATGAATCGGACAGGGCGCCTCCCCACGTTCGGCCTCACCCTGCAATACGCGATCGAGACCGTGCGCTTCGAATTGGCGCTCTTAAAAAGGATGAGTAAGCAATTGCCGGAGCTGGATTGTCAACTCGCCGCGACGAAGTCGGCTCCAAAGGAGAAAGTAAAGCGATGACTGCGCACCGCGCGTCTGTCGTGGCCAATCCGCCGGACGGTTCGCCTCGGATCCGGCCGCATCTCATCTACGATGATCCGCGTGCCGCAATCGAGTGGCTCACGCGCGTGTTCGGTTTCCGGGAACGCGGTGCTGCGCGCCAGACGTCGCCGGAGGGCGTCATCGGGCGCACCCAAATGGAGGTCGTCGACAGTCTCATCACTTTAGGCCTGCCCTCGGTGCACGGCGGCAGTCCCGGCCAGGATGTCAGCACGATGCTCTACGTGTATGTCGACGAAGTGGACGTCCATTATCGGCGAACGTGTGCGGCTGGCGCGGACATCGTTCTCGAACTCGAAGATCAAGCTTGGGGAGACCGCTGCTATCAGGTCGCGGACCTCGAAGGGCATCAGTGGACGTTTGCGCAGCGCGTCGAAGACTTCGCTGCGGACAGCCGCTCCGGTGATTGACGAGGGAATTGGCGCCTTTTGAGCGTGAATTTGCCATTTCCACAAAAATAGGGTATAATGTACTAAGTTTTAGTCTGTGGGCGGGCCGTTTGCGGCTCCCACGGCGGTCAGAATCAGGCAGGTTTCGGTCTCCTCTTCGCGGTCGTCGAGAATCCAACACACTAAAATCTGAATCCGACAGCTGCGGCGGTCATATTGACCGTTGCGAGGAGTGTCCATGTTATATACCGATAGAAACCTTACGTGCTCCGATTGCAATTCGCAATTTACATTCACCGCCGGTGAACAAGACTTCCACGCCCAAAAGGGCTTCACCAACGATCCCGGACGTTGCCCGGCATGCCGCGAGGCCCGCAAGGCGCAACGTGGCAGCGGCGCGGATCGCGGCAACGGCGGCGGCCAGAGCAATCAGCGCGGCGGTTACGACCGGTCCGATGATCGCCCGAAGCGCGAGATGTTCAAAGCCACATGCAGCGACTGCGGCGGCGTGGCGGAATTGCCGTTCCAACCGAGCGGTGACCGCCCCGTATATTGCCGCGACTGCTTCAGCAAGCATCGCGCGTAAAAACCACTTCGGCGGCCGGCCATGAAGGCTGACCAATCGTAAGCGGTTTTCCGAACAGCAAGACCCTAGACGCACTGCGGTGAGTCTAGGGTTTAGTTTTTCTGCCTTGTACGAGGGTGAGCAACGCTCACCCATTTTTTTTCTGGGCAAGCGATGCTTGCCCTAGTACACTTGCCATCTTCGATGTTCTCGTAGGAGGGTGAGCAACGCTCACCCAATGGGCAAGCGATGCTTGCCCTAGTACAGCTAGCCCTCGTTGGTTTCCGTGCGTGTATCTTGATCGCCGCGATTTTGTGCGCCGGCTGCTCGCATGTGACTGAATCCGGCGGGGCTGTGGGCGGCGCGCACCCGGCGTGGACCGTGCCGGGCGTGGCCCGCGTCGAGATCCAGACGGAACCGAACACGCTCAACCCGCTGCTGGCGCGTGACGTTTCGGAGACCGATGTCGAGGGCGCGATCTTCGACGGACTGGTGAAGTTGGACGATCGCGGGCAGCTCGTCCCCGACTTGGCCATCGAAGTGCCGACGCGCTCGAACGGGGGCATCGCGGCCGACGGTGTGACGATAACATACCGGTTGCACCACGGCGTGCACTGGCAAGACGGCGCGATGCTGACATCCGCCGATGTCGCCTTCACGTATCACACGCTCACCCAATCCGGGATCAACTCTCCGTATACGGGTTTCTATCGATCGTACGTGCGCAGCGTGGTGACGCCGGACCCTTATACGGTTGTGGTGCGGCTCGTCAAGCCGTATGCGCCTGCCGTCGGACGGTTGTTCGCCGCGACGACGGACGGCCTCATCGTGCCTGCCCATTTGCTCGCACGCTCGGCGAACATCAATCAGGACGCATTTAACACGCATCCGGTCGGGAGCGGACCGTTCGCCCTCGCGCGCTGGGACCACGGATCGGACATCGTGCTCAAGGCGTTTGCCGGCCATTTCGCCGGCGCCCCGCATATGCATGAGATCGACTTCGACGTCGTGCTCAATCAGAACACCGTCGTGTCGATGTTGGAAAGTCATGAGCTGGACGTGGCCGGCGTCATCCCCGCAGAATACGAAACGGTTCGCAAGCTCGACGGATTCGACGTGCCGCTCGTCCTTTCCACAACTCTGCGCGTTCTGTCATTCAATCTGCGACGCCCGCCGTTCGACGACGTTGTGGTTCGGCGCGCGCTGACGCTGGCGCTGGACCGGAGCCGCATCTCGAAATCAACGTCGAACGGCATCGCCTATCCGGCGCGCACGCTCATCCCGCCGAACAATTGGGCGTATGCAGACGATCGCGGCGCGTTTGGATACGACCCGGCGCGCGCGCGTGCGATGTTGACGGCTGACGGTTGGATCGCAAGTACCGACGGGATTCGGGCGAAGAACGGCCGCCGGCTCGCATTTTCGCTTGTCACTTATTTGGGCACGTCGGCCGATCATGGGCTGCCCGAGGTGTTGCAATCTGCGTGGCGGGCCGTGGGCGCCGATGTGTCGATCCGTTACGTGCCCATCGGATTGATGTACGGCGAACCGGGCATCACGGCGGACGGTTTGTTCGATGTGTCGCTCGACGGGTTCAACTTCGACATCGACCCCGATCGCGCGAACTATCTCGAAGCGCGTTTTGACCGGCCGCACGGCGGAAATCAGGCACGCTATGACGACCCGGATGTTCAGGCGTGGTCGGAAGCAGCGCTCGGCATCTACGATCAGAGCGTCCGCAAACCGTACTACGCGCTGATCGCTGCGCGGCTCAACCGCGACGTGCCCTACGTTCCATTACACTGGCAACGATTCGTCTACGTTGTGAATTCAAGTCTCAAGGGCTTCAAACCAGAACCGATCGAGTCGGACCTTTGGAACGTGCGAGAATGGAGCAATTGACGTGCTGATCCGCAGTCCGGAGACGGCGGGTGACATCCGAGCCGTCGCGCCGCTCTTCGACGCGTATCGCATGTTCTACGGTGCCGCATCCGATCCGGCCGGCGCACACGATTTCCTCCACGACCGATGGCGGTTGCGCGAATCTGTGCTGTTCATCGCGTTCGATGTCGGAACACCGCAAGGCTTTGTCCAGCTCTACCCTATTTTCTCATCGGTTGATATGCGGCGCCTTTGGCTGTTGAACGATATTTTCGTCGACTCGGGCGCGCGCAAATCCGGCATCGGCCGCGCGCTCATGCGGCGCGCCGAACAACATGCGCGCGAAACCGGCTCGTCGGGCCTCACCTTAAGCACGGCGCTCGACAACACACGGGCGCAGGCGCTCTACGAATCCGAACGCTACGAACTCGACTCCGTCTTTTGTGTCTACAACCGGACGCTGTAGTCGAACGCGGTCGCCGGACGATCGCCGGGCGGGCAGGTTCGCCGGGTGCGTGAGCGGGAACACCGCAACGCATGCGCATGCGGCGAACGCTTTCGCGAATGCTCCGCCGAATGAAATGGAAAAGCTGACGAAGTGCTGCGATTTGGCCTGATTCTCACGGTGGTTGGAACAATCGTCCTCGCCGCGCGGACAACGAGCGCCGCGGATGCGGTTACGGCGGCGCCGCAATTCGCGCCAAGCGCATATGCCGAGATGCGTTGGCGCATGATCGGCCCGTATCGCGGCGGCCGTACCGTCGCGCTCGCTGGGATTCCCACGCAACCCAATGTGTTCTACATCGGCGTCAACGACGGCGGTGTTTGGAAGACGACCGACTACGGCCAAACGTGGCAGCCGATCTTCGACGGCGAGTCCACGGGATCGATCGGCGCGCTCGCACTCGCTCCGTCGGATCCGAATATCATCTTCGTGGGAAGCGGGGAGGGGTTGCGCCGCCCGGATCTCTCAACCGGCGACGGCGTCTACAAATCCATTGACGCGGGAAAGACGTGGTCGCACTTAGGGTTGCGCGACGGGCAGCAGATCGCGTCGCTGCTCGTCGATCCGTCGAATCCCAACCGCGTGTTCGCGGCGGTGCTCGGCCATCCGTATGGCCCGAACACGGAGCGGGGCGTGTTCCGCTCGCTGGATGGCGGCGCGACATGGAAACGGGTGCTATATAAGGATGAGAACACCGGCGCGGTGGATCTCGCGTTCGCGCCCGGTAATTCGAACAAGATCTACGCCGACATGTGGGCTTCGCGGCAATTGCCTTGGGAGACCGGTGGTTCAGTGGACGGCCCGGGCAGCGGACTGTACGTCTCGACCGATGGCGGCGATTCGTGGCAGCCGCTCACCAAGGGACTGCCCACGTGGGCGCAAGGTCTCGGCCGCATCGGCATCGGCATCGCGCCGAACGATTCCAACCGCATGTACGCGTTGGTGGACTCACGTGACGAGACTGGCGTCTATCGCTCCGACGATGCGGGCGAATCGTGGCGGCGCGTCAACACTGAATCGCGGATCACCGGCCGAGGATCGGACTTCGCATGGGTGCGCGTGGCGCCGGACAACGCGGATCGCATCATCGTATCCAACACGGCGTCCTACCGTTCCGACGACGGCGGCGTCTCGTTCACATCGTTTAAGGGCGCGCCCGGCGGCGACGATTATCACTCCACGTGGATAAACCCGCTGCATCCCGAGATCATCGCCATGGCGAGCGATCAAGGCGCCACCATCAGCGTGAACGGCGGCGCGACCTGGAGCTCGTGGTACAATCAGCCGACCGCGCAATTCTATCACGTCATCACCGACAATCGCTTCCCATACTGGGTCTATGGAGGACAACAGGAGAGCGGTTCGGCCGGCGTCGCGAGCCGCGGCAACGACGGCGAGATAACGTTTCGCGAGTGGCATCCCGTGGGTGCGGAAGAATACGGTTACATCGCGCCGGATCCGCTCGATCCGAACATCGTGTTCGGAGGCAAGCTGTCGCGTTTCAATTGGACCACCGGCCAAGTGCAAGATGTTTCGCCGGTTGTGAGCGGCACGGCGTACAGGGTGCGGCGAACTGCGCCGGTTCTGTTTTCGCCGACCAATCCGCACGCGTTGTACTTCGCCGCGAACGTGCTGTTCAAGACGCTCGACAGCGGACACTCGTGGACGGTTGTGAGCCCAGATCTATCGCGGCCGCATCCGGCCAAGCCTTCGGTCGTCGGTCCGTTCGCACCGGATCCGCTCGAACGGCGCGGCGTGATCTATTCCTTGGCGCTTTCGCCCGTGCAAGACGGCGTCATCTGGGCAGGCACCGACGACGGGCTGATTTGGCGCACCGGCGACGGTGGCCGGCACTGGTTGGACATCACGCCGCCTGAGTTGACCTCGTGGAGCAAAATCGCACAGCTCGACGCGTCGCACTTCGACGCCCGCACGGCGTATGCAGCGGTCAACCGGTTCCGCGTGGACGACCTTCGCCCGTACATCTACCGGACGCACGACGGCGGCAAGACCTGGCAACTCATCGTGAGCGGACTTCCCGACGACGCCTCTGCGAACACGGTTCGCGAAGATCCGGTTCGCCGCGGCCTGCTCTATACGGGCACAGAGCGCGCCGTCTACGTCTCGTTCGACGACGGCGACCGCTGGCAGCCGCTGCAACTGAATCTGCCGTCAACATCGATGCGCGATCTGACCATCCACGGCGATGACCTGGTGGTCGGCACGCACGGACGTTCATTTTGGATACTCGACGACGTTACGCCGCTGCGTCAAATGAATTCGTCGGTGGTGTCGGCGACGGCGTCTCTATTCAAACCGCAAATCGCGTATCGCATGCAGCGCGATCAGAACACCGACACGCCGTTGCCGCCGGAAGTGCCGGCCGGCCAGAATCCTCCGGATGGCGCGATCGTGGATTATTATCTTAATGAGAATCGGATCGGCGGATTGACGCTTGCGATCTACGATTCGACGAACCGACTCGTGCGGCATTACTCGAGCGACGAAAAGTTCAGCGTTCCGATGCAAGGATTACGTTTGCCGACGTATTGGGTGCGCCAACCGCAGCAGCTTTCGGAAACGCCCGGTATGCATCGTTTCGTGTGGGACTTGCACTACCCGAATCCGGCCGCGACGTCGTTCGACTATCCGATATCGGCGATCTATCACGACACGCCCCCGGTTCCACAAGGACCGCTTGCGTTGCCCGGCACGTACCGTGTGCGGCTGACGTGGGGAGGCCACACTTACGAGCGACCGCTGATTCTCAAGATGGATCCGCGAGTCAAGACGCCGCAATCCGGATTGATCGCGCAATTCACGCTTGCACAAGCGATCGCAGGCGCGATGCAGGCCGATTATTCGGCTCTCAAACGCGCGCGCGAGAAAGGCAACGGCGCGCCAAGCGCGGCGGCCGACGATCTCGACGCCCTCAACGGCGATCTTGCGGCGATGCTCGGCGCCGTAGACGGCGCCGACATGCAGCCGACCATGCAGCAGCAATCGGCGTTTTCTTCGCTTGAGCGGCGTTTGGCATCGGATGTGAAGAAGATCGGCGGCACTCAACCGTGATCTACGTGCAAGTGCTGCTGCTCGGCATCGCCGCCGGACTGCGGACACTCGTGGCGCCCGCGGCCGTCATGCTGTTCTTCCAGCTTCCCGGCGCGTGGGTCGCGGCCGTTCTCGCGTTGTTCGAGATGTACGGCGACAAGTCGCCAAAGGCGCCGCCGCGTACTGCAGCGCCGGCTTTAGCCGCGCGTTTGCTCTTCGGTGCGCTCTGCGGCTTCGCGCTCGTGTATTGGGGCGTGCGTCGCCCGTGGTCGCCGCCGCAGCTCGCATGGGAAGCCGCAGTGTTAGGTCTTGTGGGCGCGCTCGCGGGCGCGTTTGGCGGCATGTACGTCCGCGTCGAGCTTTCGCGTCCGGGGATGTTTCCCGCGCTTGCCGTGGCTCTTGCGGAAGACGCGGTGGCCATCGGCTTGGCATTCGTCGCAGTCACGCTCTGAGGTCTTCCGCCCCGCGTTTGCGAGATTGGTGCTTGACAGCGGCTTAACTTTGCGGTACAAAGTAAGTACGCGTTTGGCGCGGAGAGGATATTCATGGCATTCGCGGCGATCCACGACGCGCTGTGCGAGCTGCGTCGAGGCGCGATGATCATCGTCGCCGATGACGAGGATCGCGAAAACGAAAGCGATATCACGATGGCGGCGGACGGCGTCTCGCCCCACGCGCTGAACTTCATGCTGATGTACGCCCGCGGACTCATCTGCGTGCCGTTGGAAGGCGCGCGGCTCGACTTGCTTGGCATTCCCGCGATGCCGAGCAATGCGCCGGCATTCGACGGACCCGCATTCGCCGTGCCCGTCGAGGCGAGGGGTCGAGTCACGACGGGGATTTCCGCGACCGATCGAAGCGCCACGATCAGCGCGTTGGTCGACCGGGCATCTCTCGATACAGATTTCATCTATCCAGGGCACACGTTTCCGCTGCGCGCGCAGCCGGGCGGCGTGCTCAGCCGCGCCGGTCACACGGAAGCAGCGGTCGATTTGGCGCGGTTCGCCGGATGCACGCCGGCCGGCATCGTCTGCGAGATTCTCGACGGCGAGGGCACGCCGATGCGGCGCAGGGGCTTAGAACGATTCGCCCGAGCGCATGCGCTCATGACCGTCCGCATCGAGGATATTCAGGCGTATGCGCGACGGTTCGCGCCTGCGCGCCGAGAGGTTGCCGCTCCGGCGGCGGGCAAATAAATTTGCATGAACGATGCGACGCGAGCGTCCAACCCGCCGTCTTCCACGCGTTTCGAATGGCTGATGGGCGTTCTGGCCGTGCTTTTGATCGGCGGACTCGATCTAGATATTTGGGCTCATAGCCACGGCAAAGTCGATCAAAGTTTTTTCACACCATGGCACGCCGTGCTCTACGGCGCGATGGCGCTCAACGGCATCGTCCTCGGCATCGTCATGGCGCGAAACGTGCTGCAGAAGAAGTACCCGTGGCGGCACGCGCTGCCGCTAGGCTACGGATTGTCGCTCGTCGGCGTCATCGCGTTTGCGGTTGGAGGCGTGCTCGACCTCGGTTGGCACACGCTCTTCGGAATCGAAGAGGATGTCGAAGCGCTGTTGAGCCCCACGCATTTGATCCTCGCGACATCGGCGGCGCTTATCTTCACCGGTCCTCTGCGTTCGGCGGCTTTTCGGATCGGCGCGTCGGCGCCCGCCCGTTGGCGCGAACTTGGGCCTATGGTGCTCTCGGTCTGCGCCGTGTTCACGCTGCTCGGGTTATTCACGCAATTCGCCCATCCGATGATCGCGCTGTTCGGCGCCAAGAGCACCGCGCAGCCGGTGTACAATTCGGTTTTTCGTACCCGCGCCGACGGATCCGGCCAGACGCGGTTGATCGTCGATCCGTCCGCCGACGATTGGGCAGCCGCTGTGTCTCCCGCCGGAACACGCATCGTCTACCGCCGGGCCGATCCGAACACCAGCGTCAGCGATCTTTACGTCGCTAAGGTCGACGGGTCGCGCGCGACGCGGATCACGCATAGCGGACGCCACGACACGCAACCAGGCTGGTCGCCGGACGGAAAATCGATCGTCTACATCTCGTCGCCGGCGAGCACGTCAGGCGACTACGCACTCGACGTCGTGTCCGCGGCCGGCGGAGCCGTTCGAGTGTTGACCACCGGGCGCGCCACGGTCAACGGTCCGGCTTGGTCACCGGACGGCAAGACGATCGCATTCGGCTCGCGCAAGGACGAGCGTAGCTGGGTGGCGTTCATTCCGGCAGCCGGCGGCCCGACGACATGGCCCACCGCCGGCGTCGACGGCAGTTGGCCCGCGTGGTCGCCCGACGGCAAGACGATCGCGTACGCGCTCGATGTCGGTTCCGGCACGTCGTCCATCTACACGATGGACGCCGCCGGCATCGCGGCAAAACGCGTCTCTCCGTTCAGCGACGGCGACGATATCTACCCCGCATGGTCGCCGGACGGAAAATCGATCGCCTTCACGACCACCGTTCACGATATTCCGCAGGTGTTCGTCATGCGCTCCGACGGAACGCAGCTCGCAGACGCGACACGGAATCCCGCGCTCGACTCCGAGAAGCCGAGCTGGACGCGCACCGGCGAACTCATCTTCTCCGGTGCCGGGAACCCGCGCACGCATGAATCGGAAAGTCAGGGCTTCGGTTTGGGCAGCGTCTTGCTGCAGACTTTGTTGACCATGGCATTCTTATTGCTCATCGTGCGCCGCTGGCGCGTGCCCGCCGGGGCGCTCACAGTCGTGCTGTTCTTCAATGCGCTTGGCATGGTGGTCGTGAGCGATTATTACTTCTTTCTGTGGGGCGTGTTGGCGGTGGGGATCGTGGCCGACATCACAGCCGCGATTCTCGGTGCGCGCGCATCCGATGGTGTGCCGTTTTATACGTTCGCGTTTGGAACCGCGTTCTTGCTGGCCGCAGCGTATGAGGTATCGATCGCGCTGCACGCCGGCATGGGCTGGCCGCCGAACATCGTGCTCGGGACGCCGATCATAGCCGGGATCGCGGCGCTGCTGCTGGCATACGCCTTTAGGCCGCCGCTGGCACCCGCCCCGTAGGGCGGGTGTGCTAGGGCAAGCAACGCTTGCCCAGTTTTCTGACGTGCCGTACTAGGGTGAGCAACGCTCACCCAAATGGGCAAGCGATGCTTGCCCTAGTACCGTTGCCCTCCTACACAAAAACGCCGATACTCTACAATATGCAGCGTAGACGTTTTCTCGTGACCGGCGCTTCGGCAGTGGCGTGTTTCGCCTTGCCGTCGCTTGCGCTTGCAACCGGGCCCGAGCAGTGGGTTCTACGCCTCGAGCGGCTCGACGACGGTGAACAGATAACGGCTCCATTCACCCTCGACGGACGCACGCTGTACTTTCCTGGTTACAAAAAGCTCTGCCGCGTGCTGCGCGACGATCACGTGCCAACCTACGTCGGTTGGGTGAAGATCCCGATCCGAACGATAAAAGTGCTATGGGATGTGCAGCATTACCTCAACCGGTTCGGCATCGACGGACCGATCGTCGTCCACAGCGGATACAGAACACCTCAAACGAACGCGAGCACCGAAGGCGCCGCGTGGATGTCGCTGCACATGTTCGGCGAAGCGGTGGATTTTCACGTTCCCGGAGTATCGCTCTACGATCTGGCCGCGATCTGCCGCGCCTGCCCGAGTGCGGGCGGCGTCGGCTACTACCCCGACGGATGGATACATCTCGATACGGGGCCGGTGCGGTCTTGGGTAGGTTGAAGCTGGCTGGCTAAGCCGCCTCGTCGTGCTGGAGCAGGCGCGCTTGCATATCGGACGTGGGCAGCTTGATATCGGACGCAAGTCCGAGCGTCTGCAGAATCCTGATCAAAATCCACGTGTGATCGATCTCGTACCAGCGCAACCCGTGGCGTGCCGAGAACGGAAACGCGTGATGATTATTGTGCCAGCCTTCGCCCCAGGCGAGCAACGCTACCCACCAGCAGTTGGTGGATTTGTCGTCGGTCTTGAACGTCTGGTAGCCGTAGCGATGCGAAGCGCTGTTAACGAACCAGGTCATGTGATAGACGAACACAAGGCGGACGAAGATTCCCCAGACGACCCACGGAAGGCCGCCGATGGCAAACAATCCAACTCCGAGCGCCACTTGCAGCCACACTTCGTAGCGGTCGAGGAAACAGTAAAATGGATCTTTCACGAGATCGGGGGCGTACCGGCGCTGTTCGGCTTTGGTCGGCCGCGCGTCGTTCGGGCTGTACAGCCACTGGAAGTGTGTCCAGATGAATCCGCGATGTGCGTCGTGCGGATCGCCTTCTTTATCGGTGTGCGCATGATGGATGCGATGTGTGGAAACCCACTCGATGGGTCCGCCCTGCAGAGAAAGGGTGGCGATCACGGCACACGTGTACTCGACCCACTTCGGTACGGTGAGGCTGCGATGTGTGAGAAGTCTATGGTAGCACAATGAGATGCCGACGCCGCCGGTGACCCACCATAAAGCGAACATCACACCGAGTGCGGACCAACTGAACATGCCGGGGATGAAGACTGCGAGAGCACCGAGGTGAATGGCCCAGAGGCCGATTCCGATTGGCCAATTAGTAGATTTCATTCGCACACCTCATTTCTTACTAT
>DATCBN010000071.1 GCA_036511855.1 Candidatus Eremiobacteraceae bacterium
GAGCCAGAAAAACGCCGCACCGTCAGTTTCCATCCGTCACTGGGGCGCGGGCCATCCAGATTCACGCCGAGCAATACGCGATATTGCATGCCGCCCCAAACTTACTTGCCCCGACAAGACTTGCACACTGCTCGGAAACCGCGGATCCACATCCTACGATTGAGAGCATTGCGCTCAGAAGCAAGAAGAGAAGCGCCAAAGGCCAAAGATTCGCGGCTTGCTTACTCGTCATACTATCAATTTCTCCATTTCGCGATTGCTGTACCGCGTGGGGCCATAATTATTCGTCGGCTCCCGTTTTGACGGGAGTTTTGTGCGAAATCGAGTGCAAAATCTACCGTTTTGTTCGTCGGTTCACTAGCGCTACTTTGTTCTCTCCGATTTGTCGGCTTGGATTATCGCTCCCTGGATCGTCTTTAAGTCCGAAACTACGCCTTCATGTAGATGAGGCGAGAACTGTGTTGCGTCAAAAATGGCGGTGTCGGTCTGCCATGCAGACTTCAACTCGCTCCTGGCTGCTTTTAGGTCGGGCAACTCGATATTCGCGAGTGCGGCATTTAGCCACGCACGTGCTTCCAACGACTTAGCGAATATTAAGAGGTTGCCTGTCAGTGCCTTTTCGCAACGACTCCAAGTGGCAGCCTCTGACTCGAATGCCGTGGCCGCAAGCAGAAAGGGCGGCGTGAGCTTCGTGGCCGCCCCCATTTCCAACTCCGCCGCTACTAAGCGATATTAAAACGAACTCGCACCCAAGGAGGGTTAGGGATTAGTTCTGCCGATTGGATGCCATTTCGGATTACTAATATGGCGCGTTTCATCGAAGCCTTTCGCATAAAACTGACGTATCGCGGTGATCGAGTCGGCGTAGGGGAGGCGAACCCGAGCAATCCCGAAGGGCTTCCCAACTATCCGATACGAGAACTGCACGTTCGACGTACCGCCGCGGTTTTCGCGAACAACAAAACTAGAGGCTGTTTTCGATGTCACAAAGAGGCCGTTGGAGTCGCCCTCAGGAGTGATGAATACAAGGTAAGGCACGTGCGGGTCCATTGCGGACGCGAAGGTGGGATCGATTCGCACGGATGCCTGGCCGCCGACGAGCTGTGCTTCACCCGCGTCCTCGACACTTGGGGAGGTCTCCTGTCCTGAGAACGTGACTATGGGCCGGCCTGAATTTGTTTGGCTTAGAATAAGCGGAGACCCGTTCGCAGTAAGAGTGCCTTTCACGATCATATCTCCATTGCCGGCAAGGGACATGAGGTCGCCGGTGATGTCTGATTTAGCAATCATCACGCGATCCGTCGCGAATTGTGCGACGGTCTCATCAATGAGAACGGCTGGTTTCGAGCTAGACTGCCCCACGACGAACAAGCCGTAGTTGTTTCCGCTGCTAGCTCGGACCCCCGCGCTTCCGCTTCCCGCCGCTGACCCATCGATTCCCCAAACGCCGAAGCCAGCCACAGAAGATATGCCCACAACGCCGCTCCCCAGTCCGGCAACACCGTTCCCAGTGCCGACGGCTTGACCCAACACCCCGTCGCCCGTGTAACCTATACCGAAGACGCCCTCGCTGTCGGCAGACGTCCCGAGCACGCCGGCGTTGGCAAAGGGCGCGGTGCCGAAGTCTTGGCCAAGCACGCCGGCTGCGAATTCAGTTGAAGGGGGAATTGGCGTAAACGACGTTTGTCCTACGACGCCGTCTTGCGTCGTTATCAATGGGACTACGAATGGATTCACCGACGTGCCGACGGTGCCGAATCCAGTCGTTGAGGAGCCTAAGACGCCTTGACCGCTGGTCGAGTTGCCGGCGACTGCGGTGCCCTTTGGCGACGAGCCGAGAACGCCGAAATTGAATTTACCACGACTTGACAAATCTTGTCCAACAACGCCAGGTTGGCCATTGCTCCGCGATGTGCTATTGAATTTTGTCTGGCCAATTATGCCCGGGCCCTTTTTTGAATCGCCGCTTATCGCGGGGCCGGTCGATGTATTACTTTCGCTGAGGCACGGAGCAGGGCTCGTGCACGTCGTGTCGGGTCCGGCACCGTTGCCAGCGGCGGCTTTGCGCGGCGACTCGAAGCTAATGCCGACGACGAGGAGGGCCGCCGCCATCGCGACCGCGGCGATCATTCGGATATTAACCATTGCGTTATTCCTTTCCGAGAGCAAGCCAAAAAAAGCGTGATAATAGCACTCCGCCAAATAGAAGTACCGCCGCGCAATTCGACGTGTCGCCCTTGCTACCCACCATCGCGCAAGCGGCCGCAACGCGTTTCAATCCGGCGCTGTGCCTGACCGCTCGTTGTGGTCCGAGCGCAGTGAGCCCAATAGGACCGCATTCCAGTCTGCGTCGACCGCATCTGTGTCCCGAAGGCTATTCTGCGCACATGAAGACGGAAAGTCGCTGGTCGCAAGATTTTAGGATCCAACGCGCATCCAACGAACGAGCCCGCGGGTAGGCAACGATCCCGAGCTTCCTTCGTGTTCCCAAAACCACCGCATCCCGGAGGCCTTGCGCCACTACCCATAGCGGGACACCACATTGACAAGTTAAGTGCCTAACTATATAATACATTCATAAACCATTAGGAGGTTAATAATTACATGGCTGTGAATGACGCTGCGACGGTCCCCGAGCGTGACGAAATGCAGGCTCTCCGGGCCGGCCTCGATCGCTTCAAGAAGCGTTTCGAGACGCTCGACATCGATGCTGTGTTCGCCCTCGTATCCCTAAAGCGCATCGCCACCGACCTCGACGGCGTCGCCGAGCGGATGTGCAAGAAGTTCGACTTCTCGGTCGGGCGGTTAAATGTCCTAATGGCGCTGTATGCATCCACCGACCACTCGATGCAGCTCTCCGAAATCGGCGACTATCTCGTCGTCACCCGGCCGAACATCACCGGCCTCATCGACGGCCTCGTGCGCGATAACTTCGTGGAACGCGTGGACCATCCCGATGATCGCCGCATGGTCATAGCCCGGCTCACCGACTTCGGACAGAAATTCATGGCATGGTTCGTGCCCCAGCATTTTGCGAACGTCAGCAACATGATGAGCTGCCTCGAACCCGCCGAGCTGCGCCAACTGGCCGGATATGTCCAGCGGCTGCGCCAACACCTAAAGACGGTCGACATCCGGCCGTACGGAGACTTCAAACCATAATGCCCACGGCAACGCAGACCACCGATCATCCGAATGGAGCATCGATGACCGCTATCGAGACGAGCGGCAATGGCAACGGCACCACCGGACGCAAACGCCGCATCCTCATCCCGCTCGGCGTCATCGCGGCGCTCGCGCTATTATTTTTTGGCATCCAATACCTGGTCTTCGCCGCGCACCACGTCACGACCGACGATGCGCAGATCAACGGCGACATAACGACTATCGCGCCCCGCGTGAAGGGGCAAGTCATCGCGGTCCCGGTCAAGGAAAACCAGGTCGTCACGAAAGGCACGCGCCTGCTCGTGTTGGACGACCGCGACTTCCAAGCCGCCGTCGCGCAGGCCCAGGCCGCACTCCAACAGGCGCGCGGCGGAGCGCAAGCTGCCGCCATCGGCGTGCCGCTGCAAAACGCGCTGACCGCAGCACAGACCAGTCAGGCTCAAGCGGGCGTGAGTCAGGCTGTGGGCGCGACCGACTCCGCCTTGGCCAAGATCGGCACAGCCCAGGCGGGCGTGCGAGTGGCGAAAGAGCGCGTGTCCGTGGCGCAAGCGCAGCTAGCGGCCGCTGACGCCGCGCTCAACAAGGCGAAGAGCGATCGCGACCGCGCGGCGCAACTCGTCGCAGCCGGCGCGATCTCGCATCAGCAAGACGACGCGGCGGTGGCCGCCTATCAGTCCGCGCTCGCGAACGACCAAGCCGCTCGCGTCGGCGTCGACGTCGCGGTCACGAGCGTTCAGCAAGCGTCTAACGATTTAATTTCGGCTGAAGCCGGCGCGGCGCAGGCCAGCGCCATGGTCTCCGCGAGCCAAGCTCAGTTGGCGCAAGCGCGCACGGGCGGCGATCAGTCGAAGATCAAACAAGCGCAATCCGTCACGGGCAGCGCGCAAGCGAGCGCGGCGCAAGCAGCGTTGGACATCGCGCGCTTGCAGCTCTCCTACACGGTCGTCACCGCGCCGGTCGATGGCGTCGTGAGCAAGAAGTCGGTCAACATCGGCGACACAGTCGCGTCGGGACAGCCGGTCATGGCAGTTGCGTCGCAGACCGGTCTCTGGGTCGTCGCGAATCTCAAAGAGACGCAATTGACGTCAGTGCGCGCAGGCCAGCCCGTCGCGATCACCGTCGATGCGTTTCCGCATCAGAAGTTCACCGGCACCGTATCGAGCATCTCGCCGGCAACCGGCGCCACGTTCGCTCTGATCCCGCCCGACAACGCTAGCGGCAACTTCACGAAGGTCGTCCAGCGCATCCCGATCCGGATCGATATCGACCCGGCTTCTGATCCCACGCACCTCCTCCGGCAGGGTCTGTCGGCGGTGGTCTCGATCGACACGAGCTCACACTAATGGCGGTCGCGAGAGCGACGGCGAGCAACTCACGGCTCATCACCGGAAACAAGTGGCTGATAACGCTGCCGGTGATGATCGCCGCGCTGACCGCCGTGCTGGATGGCAGCATCGTCAACGTCGCCATCCCCAACATGCAGTCCACGTTCGGCGCCAGCGTCGATGAGATCGACTGGGTCATCACTGGATACCTCATCAGCAACGTCGCCATCATCCCTACCACGGGCTGGCTTTCGAGTCTCATCGGCTTGCGCCGCTACTTCATCATCAGCCAGGTCTTCTTCATCGCAGGCTCCGTGGCGTGCGGATTTTCGTGGAATCTCGGATCGCTGATCTTCTTCCGCGTCTTGCAGGGCATCGGCGGCGGCGCGATCATCCCGATCACGCTCACGCTGATGCTCGAAGCCTTTCCGCCGGAAGAATTGCCGATCGCAAGCTCATTGTACGGTATCGGTGCCGCGCTTGGTCCCGCGATCGGTCCGAGTCTAGGCGGCTGGCTGACCGACGCCGCTTCGTGGCCGTGGATCTTCTTCGTCAACATCCCGCTCGTCTCGACGTCCATCGTCCTCAGCTACTTGTTCATCGGCGAGAATCGCGAAGTCTCGCGCGCACGGGCGGCAGCGCCGATCGACATGCCCGGATTGCTTTCGGTCGTCATCTGGCTGTCGACCATGCAAGTGGTGCTGCAGCAGGGTCAAAAGGACGGCTGGTTCGAGTCGCCGTTCATCGTGTCGTTCACCTTGCTGTCGATCGCGTCGTTCGTTGGATTCATCTTCTTCGAATTGCGCAGCGAGCATCCGCTCATCAACATCCGCATCTTCGCAAACCACAACTTTGCATTAGGGTCGTTCACCGGCGCGATGTTGGGCGCGGTGTTGTTCGGCAGCCTGTTCATCTTGCCGCTGTTCGCCGGAACCTTGCTGCACTACACGGCTCTTCAGATCGGACTGCTTCTCGTGCCGGCTGCGCTGATCAGTCTAGCCGGTTTCGCGCTGCTCGGACGGATCGGAACGAAGATCCATCCTAAAGTGATGATGGCGATTGGGATCGCGTTGTTCGTCGCGTCGCTCTTCGGCAACGGCTTCATCAACCTCCAAAACTCGTTCTGGTCGCTCGCACAACTGCAGATGTTGCGAGGCGCGGCGCTGCCGTTCTTGTTCACGTCGGTGACCGCGCTCGCGCTCGCCGACCTCGCGCCAAGACAGAAGGCCGATGGTTCATCGCTCTTCAGCCTCACGCGAGTCCTAGGCGGATCGATTGGGATCGCGCTTGTCGCCTCCACGATAGTCGACCGCCAAAAGTTTCACTTCGACCGCTTCAGCGAATCGATCACCCAGTTCGGCGTCGCCGCCCAAGAGAGGCTGGCAAGTCTGACAGCCGGATTCGCGTCGCGCGGCAGCGACCCGGTCACGGCCGCGCACCAAGCCACCGGCGCGCTTTCAAATACCTTGACGCAGCAGGCGTACGTGGGCGCCTTCGACGACGCGTCGATCTGTCTCGCCGCGGCGTTCGCGCTCACTTTTCTCCTGATTCCGCTTTATAAATCGCGGCCGGTTCAGCCTCGCCCTTAACCGCCTGCCTGGCTGAAGAAATAGCCGGCGCGGTCGGGCGCTCCGCCGAGCGCGATTGCCGCTTGCAGTTCGGAGCGAGCGAGCGGGGCGTTGGCCGACAAGATGGCGAGCATGCCGACGGTGAAGCGCGCAGGTTCGTACGACGGGTCAAGCGCCGCAGCCCGGCGCGCGTTTGCGAGCGCCCCGGCGACGTCGCCGGCATTCAATGCTTCGATCGCCAGACTCGTGAACGGCTCCGGTCGGACGCCGCCGATTCGCGCAGCAGCGGCGAACAGGACTCTCGCACTCGCGTCGTCTCCCCGTGCTTGCGCGGTAAGGCCTGCGAGATACGGCGGCTGCCAGTCCGTTGGGTACAGACTTGAGGCTGTCGAGAACGCCGCAGCCGCGGTACCGAGATCGCCTTGCAGCAAGGCGCCTGCACCCAGGCGCAAAAGATCGGGCTTTGCGCGAGTCGCGGCTATCTTCGCCTGGAGTTGCGCCGGACTATCGCTTGTGTCGGCTGCGGGCAGAGCGCGCGTAAAGCTCAAGTCTTGCGCGACGCCGAGGAGATACCCGCGGGCGTCGGAGGCGATGCCGGCGAGGTTCGGCGCCGGCGACGACGACGGCAAAGGCGTCGGGCGCGGAGTCTTAACGTGCTCGGGCGAGCTCGCGACGATCTTCGGCGGAGCCTTCCGCGCGATGTGTGTCGCCTTCGGCGCGGGCGAAGGCGTCGGCACGACCGTCGGGGTGGGAGTCGGCGCGACGGTGGGCGTCGGGGTCGGCGCCGCTTTGGGCGACGGAGACGGTGCGACCAGCACATGGATGCGAAGCGACGCGGACGGACTTGGGCTTGGGTGGGATTGCGTCTTGCGCGGACTTGCAGACGGCGCCGCACGCAGCGCCACCACTCGGTGACCGCCTGCCAGCGCTTCCGCAGCAGATACCCCTTGTATGGCCGGCTCATAACCGGGCGAAAGCTTTAGCTCGGCCTCGAAGTCGGCGAGCGCCGCGGCGCCAAGGCCTTCGCGCAGCTCAACCGTACCCAAATCGTAATGCAGGAACTGAGTTTTTGGAGCGATGCCGATCGCAGCCCGCAGATTCGCGTCGGCATCGAGAAACTTGTCTTCGCGCGCGTATAGCTGTCCGAGCGCGATGAAGTTCCACGGATACGTGGGGCCGTGCCGCTCGCCCGCGAGATAGGCGGCTGCGGCAGCTTTTTCATCGCCGGCGCCAAGCAGCACGTTGCCCGCGCGATAATCGGCGCTGGCGTCGGGCGGACCGTTGATCAGGGCCTGCGCCGCGAGCAGTTTGGCCGCCTTGTCGTCGCCACGCTGCAACGCAGCCTCCGCTTGGTCGATCGGGGAGCTGCAGTTCGGTTCGCACGAGCCATTGCCCGTAGCGTGCTCGACGAACGCGCGACCATTTGGCGTGATCGAGTAGATGCCCGCGGCGGCGGCGAGGACGACGACAATGATCGCGAGTCGTATGACAAGGCGCTCGATGTTTGAGGCGAGCATGCGCGGGACATTCGCCGCAACAGATGCCCGGCCTGTGAAGGCCCGGGCGTATTGGCTTGCCAACTGTGTCGGCCCAGGAATTCTAAGCCGGTCAGTTCCACCGCACTTTGCGATAGAGTTATGACGCCATTGCCCTTCTCGAACCCGCCGCCGCGCGGACCGTTGCACCGGCGAGAGTTCGCAGCCTTCGCCGCGTTCGTCGCGGCGACGTTCCTCGCGATGCAGATAAGCGCCGGCGCGCCTATCAATCCGGTTGCGATTGTGGCGAATCTCGGAGGCGCGCTCACCGTACGTGACGCGACCGGCGTCTCTCACGATGTCAGCGGCGCGCAACCGCTACGCTCGGGCGACACCGTGATGACCGGCATCAACGCGCTTGCTTCGATCAGCTTGGCCGGATCGTTGCGAGCACGCATCGGTTCCGGAACCGTCGCGCAATACTATCCGGGCACAAGCAGCGCCGGGGCGTCGCTTCGGCTTTCGGCGGGAGCGTTGTGCGTCGCCGATGGCGCGGCCGGCGTCACGGTGGCGGCCGGCGGTACGGCGCTCACGTCTGTCGGCACGCCCGCGATCTTTGACATCGCAACCGGTCACGACGGCACGACGATCGTTCTGTATACCGGCAGCGTCACCGCGGTCGCATCGGGATCAAAACCCAATGTCGTGCGCGGGCCTGCGGCGTTTGCCGCGCTGCCCGGCGGCCAATTCATCGCGGCGCCGTTCGACACGACCGCGGCGACGCTTGCGTCGATGCCGTGTCCGGATCGCGATGCGGCGCGAAGCACCGCACTTGCCCTGGCATCGCCGTTGCCGTTGCCATCTCCGACCGTCGCGCCGTCTTCCGGCGGCGGCGGCGGTGGTATCCTCGGCGTGCTCGCCGGCATCGTCGGTCTCGCGGCGCTCGCGGGTGGTCACGGTGGCGGTGGCGGCGGTGGGACTTCGAACCCGCCGCCCGCACCAAGTCCGACGCCCAATCCAAGCCCATCGCCGAGTCCAAGTCCGTCGCCTGGAACTCTTGAGGTTTCGCCCAAAAGCCTTACCTTCCTAATCGGCGGCAATTCGCAAACTGTGAACGCGTCGGAATCCGACTACACCGGTCCGATAAGTGTTTCGTCACCGAATCCAGCTATTGCAAACGTAAGCCCGCCTTCGTCGCTGAGTCCAGCTGTATTTACCGTCACTCCGGTTGGCGCAGGGAATACCTCATTCGTCGTCTCCGACAATCACGGCGGCGCAATCACCGTTTCGATTTCAGTCGCAATTTCGGGTGCGCTCACTGTCTCGCCCTTGGACTTCCAAACTCAACCGATCAATTCGCCGCCGCTTCTGCTGCATGTCAGCGAATCGAATTATTCCGGTCCGTTCAGCGTGACTTCGGATCACACGAATATCGTCACGGTGGGTGGCGGCGGTAACGGACCTACGCCGCCTCCGTTCACTGTGACGCCAACTCAACTAGCGGCCGGCCATGCGAACATCACGGTTTCCGACTCGTTGAACAACACTAAGATCGTCCCCATTACCATAGCGGGTCCGATCGTGAACAATCCAAGTGTCCTGAACGCGATCACCGTTCCTACGCCGTTTGTTTCGACGGACGCTTTCTACACCGGCCCCCTGACTGCAATCTCAAGCGATGATACAGTTGCAACGGTCTCTGGCGGCGGGCCGGGGCCCGGTCCGGTCACGTTTACAGTCACGCCGCACGCTCAAGGTAATGCCGTGATCACGGTGTCGGACACCCTTCTTCAAACCGCAACGGTGCCGGTGAGCGTCTCCACGGGCGGCCTTGTCCTCAACCCGACATCGTTGACGTTTGACAATCCGACTGACGAAACGCAGCCATTTAACGCAACGGAACCGAACTACACAGGCAATATTACGACGAGCGGGTGTCCGACAACCGTGGTCACGGTCACGCCGCCAATCGGCCATGGTCCGAGTCAGAATTTCACCGTCAAATCGGTCGGGCCTGGAAATTGCGTGTTGACGGTGGCGACGGGCGACAACACGCAGAACGAAACCATTACCGTATTTGGTGATCTCGGAGTCGCGCCATCGAATCTCAACTATACGGATGTAGGTGTCGACAAGCAGGTCGACGTCACGGAAACGAACTACACCGGACCGTTCTCAATCGCGGCGAACACGTGCGCTGGTATCGCGGACGTCGGCCAGCCTTCGAGCGGCGGCCCAAGCGCCACGATAGATGTCACGTCAAGCGTTTCATTGTCCGGCGGTTCATGCAGCTTCCAAGTCGACGACGATCACGGCGGTTCGCAGCCAGTATTTGTGACTGTGGGCCCGTTCGGGCTTCCTGCGCCACTACCGAGCACTCTGACCTTGAACATTGTGAATCATGTCTCTGACACAATCGCAGTCAGCGAGACTGGCTACAGCGGTCAATTCACTCCTTCGTCGTCTGATTGCAACGGAATCGCTACTTTCCCGTCTGAAATGGGCACGTCTTTTCTAATTACAGAAGCCGCCGCCGGAACGTGCCATATCAATTTCGCCGACGATCACGGCGGCAGCACTCCTGCGACCATTGTCGTCGATGGAAAACTGACCCTAGCGCCGATTCCTATAGATTTCACCGACATCAATATTACGTTGCCCGTACATATCGATGAAGCCAACTACGCCGACAATTTCACCGTCGCAAATGACAACTGCAATGGCGTCGTCGCTACCGTTGGGCTGCCGCTCGGACCTGGACCCTCGACGACGTTGAACGTCACGTCGCTGAAGCAAGGTCTGTGCACATTCGCCGTCGTGGACGACGAGGGCCAAAGTGTTACCGAAACCGTCAACGTCGGGCCGTTCGGTCTGCCCACGGCAAACCCAACCGAGATACAACTGAACACCGCTGGCCCTCTCCAGGGCACATTCATGGTCAGCGAGACAGGCTATTCAGGCGACTTCAATCTCACCCTCAGTTCGGCGTGCTCGGGCTTGGCCGGCGTGTCGCCGGGCTCGGGCAGTTCGGCGACCACTTTCACCGTGACCGCAACCGGATCGGCCGTTGGAACGTGCGGCATCCGCATCGCCGATGATATGGGCCAGACTGGCAACGTCGAAGTCGAGGTCGCGGGCGGAACCATTAGCGTCACCCCGGCGGCGTTACCGTTTGTGTCAAGCACAAGCCCGCCGCAAACTGTGGCCGCCTCGGATGCCGGCGCGACGGCGTTCACGTGCGTGAGTTCCGATCCCGTCAACGTCGACGCTACGATTACAACGCAATCCGTGGGAGCCGCGACATGCACGGTAGGTCCCACCAACACAAATCCGGGCTTCATCGGCCAAACGCAGGTGACATTCGCTGACAGTCTTCCCGGCTCGAGTGCGGTCGTCCAAGTCGGCGTGGGTATGCAGCCGCTCTCCAAGCACCATCGTGCGGTCGCAGGCGGCGTGAAGCGAACGCTGCCCGGCCAGAAGGGACCACTGCCGCCCGTCGTGGCCCGGCCGTTCCCGAATTCGAATGGTTCGGCGTTTGAAGTTTCAACCCAGCAATTGACGCTTCAGGCTCCGAACGGACGGCAGACGATCGAGGCAAACGTTTCTGATTACCGCGGCGCGATATTGGCCTCAAGCTCGGCAGCGCGAGTGGTGGATGTCAGCGTGTCGCCCGGCGACGGTCCGGTTCGCTTCATCACATTCACAGCGAAGACGGCCGGCAGCGCGATCGTTCGCATCAGCGACGAGCGCGGCAACGCGCGATACGTGCGCGTCGTCGTCGTCGTGCCCGCAGGCGTGAACAAGCCATTGCCCAATCCAAGACCTGGCGGACCACCTCTACGCCTTTAGGAGATCGGCCGTGAAGATCGTCGTTGAGCGAGAGGACACATTTGGCGATATCATGCGCAAGGCATCGCGTGGCACGCAGATCACGCCGATCGCTTTAGCGCACGCCGCATCGGTCGAGCCCGCGCGCCTTAACGCGCTCGGCGCCGACGAAAGCGCGCCGACCGAGGAAGAGGCACGTGCGATCGGACGCGCGCTTCATCTCGACCCGGGCAAACTCGCCGACATCGGGTGCCGGGATTGGAAGCCCGCGTTGCAAGAGCAGCCGGAGCACATCGGTCATCAGATCAATGCGCCGCACCCAAGCAACGGTTACTTCCTGATCCTCGCGGCGCAGCGGGTGGCCGCGTTCGTCGATCCGGGCGGACGTGCCGACAACATCGTCGCTGTGCTCAAGCGCTCGCCCGTCGCGCTCGAATACATTCTCTTGACGCACAAGCATCACGATCACGTCGACGCGTTGCCCGATGTTCGCGCTGCGTTCCCGCAAGCGCGAGTGGTCGTGCACCGGCTCGATGCGCCCGCGCTCGGTGACCACGCGCGAAATGCGCTCGACATCAACGACGGAGATTCAATTCCATTCGGCGCCGGAGAAATTCGGCTGCTCCACACGCCAGGTCACACCGACGGATCGTCGTGCTTCATCTATCAAGGGGCGATCTTCACCGGCGACACGCTGTTCGCCGGATCGGTCGGCGGCGTGTTCGGAGAACGGTTCACATATGATGACCTCCTTGCGAGTGCGCGCACGAAAATATTTTCGATGCCGGACGAGACGGTCGTGCTGCCCGGGCACGGCCCGCCCTCGACGATCGCCGAGGAGCGCGCGCATAATCCGTTTTTCTAACACTGTCCCTGACGCTTGACCGCGAGGAGCCCGGGCGCCAAGCCCGAACCCGGAAGCGATGCGATTGATTGGGAATATTTTATGCGTCGCGGCGGTCGTCGGCTTACTTGCGCTGGCTTCCGTTGCTTGCAGCTCGGGCGGCGGCTTCGGCAGTCCAATGCCGCCTGCATATCCCCAGGGCGGAGGTTATCCTAACCCAACTTTCACCGGATCGCCGGGCCCGTTGGGCGCGAACCCGCTTTCGTCCGTATCGCCTGGCCCCACCGAGAGTCCCGATACGCCCTACCTTTCCAGCGCCGTACTGCGTGCGGCGTACGATGCGTCGGCGACCGACCCCGTCAAAGCCGCGCGATTGCTCGAGATCACGTTTGCTTTCAAGAATCCTACCGAGGATCCGGAGTCGCTCTCTACTATAACGGTGGCGGCCGACGATGATCCAGCCGGTAAGCGGATGGGCATGTCGCTTCCCATTCCGGCGAACAAATCGTCCGATGTCGGCGTGGCTGCGATTTCGATAAAGCAAGACCTCGCGAAAGTGAAACACATCAGTTTCTCGTTCGCGAATCCGGACGGCGACGAGATCGTCGCGACCACCCTGCCGCCTCCGGCGCTCTCGCTCACGTTCACGCCGCTCGACGAAAAACAAGCGGCCGGCGCGCTCACCATCGTGGGAACCGAC
>DATCBN010000072.1 GCA_036511855.1 Candidatus Eremiobacteraceae bacterium
GTCGTCGGCACTTCAACCAACTGGAACGGAATGGAAGGCTTGACGACGGGAGCAGGCACGAGCGGCGTATACGGACAGAATGCCGCACCTAGCGGGTTTGGAGTCGCCGGTCGCAACGTCGGGCCGAACTCCAGCTCTGGCGCCGGTGTTCTCGCGGATGGAGGACCAGCAAACGACGGACTGCACGCCATATCGGCCTCCGGCCATGCGGGGCTCTTCCAAAGCACTACCGGCAACCGGTTTCCTCCGATCGCCGTTCTCGGCGGTACTGCGGGCGGGCAGGGAGACCTGATGGATTTATTTGATGTCAATTCTAATCTCGAAGTGGAAGTCGCTGATAATGGTAGTGTCGCAATCGCAGGACAACTGTTTACCAGCGGTTCGTGCCGCAACGGTTGCGTGGTCGGCAATCATCAAACTCACTCCGTCACCGAATATACTCCCACGGAATCCGAGCCGACGATCGAGGACTTCGGCACTGGAGTTCTCGTCGACGGCCGCGCAGACGTCGTGCTCGATCAAAAGTTCGCCAACGTCATCGATTCAGACGCTAAGTACTTCGTATGGGCTATGCCCGAAGGCGATTGCCGCGGACTGTACGTCGCCAGTCAGACGGCGCGTGGCTTTACCGTGAGGGAGCTACAAGGCGGCCATACGAGCGTGCCGTTCGAATACCGCGTTGTCGCGAAGCGATACGGCATAGATGCGCGGCGTCTTCCTATGACTCCGATCCGTCGAGGCACCGCTCTGCCTCAGAGTTGATCTTATTGAACGCGGGTTGTTCGCCAGCGATTTCGTAGGCGCGTTTCACGAAAATCGGCAAACGACCAGCAAGCCCACCGCGAAGGTCAGCGCGAAGGCCCTGACGAGCGCCGCCAACGACGACAAATGACCGGAAGCGTCCGGCGATATCGGCCGATTTGTTGACCTATTACGGCGGACGACATGCCACGGCGTCCACTTGAACATCCCGCGTCGACGCGAACATCGACGCGACGGGCGAATACGACGTGCGCCTTCACGACGGCTCGGAACATCGGGTGAGCCGTAGCCATCGGCGTGCGCTGCAAGCGGCGCTAGAACAAGAGTAACGAAACGCCGGAGCGTTGATGAATGTGACGCCTTGCGCGCGGCAGCAGTTCTGCGAGCCAACAGCTTGAAAGGCCGTGTCGGGTATCAATAGATCGCAATTTCGCGTCACAACTCCCTATTCCGGACGTGTCGCAAAATAGTTGAGCGCGCGGATTCGGTTGATCAGCGATTGCAGAAACTCGCGGGCGTACGATTGTCGTAATGTCCACGTTCCGCTTGATCGGCCAAACCGCGGAAGCCTCGCCATCGACGACGCCAATTGTTCCATCGCCCACGCAGTTGATACGCAAACCGGGTGTGTACGACGATATCTTCGAAGACTTCTGCAGCGTCCTGGCGCTCCGCTGCAGGGCAGGCTTACACTCGGATTACCTAAGCTAAGCTTTGTCTCAGCTATGCCAACTCATACGCGGTCCGGCGAGTCGCGGGCGCGGGCATAAGAGTGCGAGGCAGATATGGCGAATGGAAGCGGGAGGCAGCCGCTTGAGTTGCCGCGTTAAAATGACGGGAGTTCGGACGTGCCAAAACCGGTTATCGCTCCAGGATTCTGCCAAGTAAGCTGGGTCGTGAAAGACATCGTAGCGGCCGAGAAGTTTTTCGTCGAAACGATGGGCATCGGCCGCTTCATGCACATGGAAAACCTGGCGGCAAAGGACACGGAGGGCACCTACCTCGGAAAGCCCGGGAACTGGGTCTGCCACCTCTATCTCGCCTACGCGGGCGACACGCAAATCGAGTTGATCCAGCCGGTTTCGGGCGAGAGCATGTACCAGGAGTCTTTGGACCGGAACGGCGACGCCGTTCAGCACGTGGCGTACGCTCTTGACGATTCGGCGTACGACGCCGCCGCCGCGTATATAGAGTCCAGCGGCTATCCCCAGATCCAGAGCTTCCGGCTGCCGATCGCGCGGGTAGGCTACTTCGATACGCGCCCGGCCGTCGGCGTCGTCACCGAGATCATCGGAGTCAACGAGGCCGGCCACCCGTTCCTGCGCGATCTGAAGTCGGGTAACTTTTGAACGATCGGATTCGCCCGTGAGCGACGTGGGCACGGGCGCACGGTCCAATAGAGTCGCCAGAGGCACGTTGTGCGAAACCGCGTTGCGATCCGCGGTCGTGAAGAGGCAGGTTACGGACGACGGATCTCACAAGCGTACCTTCGCACGAAAGACCGCTCCGTTGTCGTTCTATTCGTTGCTTCAGTATGAACGTGACTTCTGGCAATTCATCCGTAGGGGGAAACCATCATGTTCCACTCATCTCGCATCGGCCGCGCACTAAGTGCCGCGGCGACCGTCGCCCTTCTCGCAGGTTGCTCCGGCGGCGGCTCCTCCGTCCCGGCCATTCCGGCGACGCATTCGGGCGCGTCAAGCCAATTCATTTCCCGCAGCTCAATCCCGCACTTCAAGCTAATCGACGCGCTTAGGGGCAGGCTGCAGGCGCCCAGCAACACGCTGCGTTTCGACAATCCCGACCCGTTCGATCCAGCCGCTCCAACGAATGGGGTCTATGGCGCAAATTACGGCAACGCGGGAGGCGATCAGCTCGGCGGCTATTTCAACCTGTACAAACTGCCCGGGTCGTCACATTCGATGCCTATATGCGCGAACGGCGGCCTCAATGAGGTGGCCGAGATCAACGGCATGGGCGTCGACTCGACAGGGAAGCTCTGGGTGCCGGGACTCAAGCCCACCAACTTAACGAGTGGCATCGTGTTAACGTTCAAAAAGAACACGTGCACGGAAGCCACGGCCAAGTTAACCGATAAGGGCGGCGAACCGGCCGATATCGCGTTCACAACCACCGGCAAGATATTCGTTTTGGATATCGTCAACTTCCCCGCTCAGACGAACGGTCAGATCGAAGTCTATCCGAATGGCCAGACCAAGCCGACGTCCACCCTGCAGCTACCCGGTGAACTCGTCGGGACAGGAACGTCGCAGGGTCTGGGGCTCGGGGTCGCCACCGACAGCAAGAACAACGTATACGCAACGTACCTCAATACGAGCGGCGGCACCGACATCACGAAGTTCGCGGGCGGTAAGGGGGTCGGGAAAATCCTCCAAAATTCCAATGGCACCATTTACGAAGGCATGACGTTCGACGCGAATGGCAACCTTGTCGTTGCCGCAGACGGCTCGGGGGGTGCAACGATCAACATCTTCGCGCCTCCCTTCACCGGTACGCCGACGTCGTTTGCGGCGCAAGGCTCGGTCGTCGACCTCAAGCTCGATCCCGCGGGGACCAATTTGTATGTCGGCGATGCGGCGAATAACACGATCGACGTCTACAAGTATCCGAGCGGTACGTACAAGTACAGCATCGTAGTCACCACGGTACCTCCCAATGGCGCCGTCGTCGAAGGCGTCGCCGTCGATCCCTCCGCCAACAACTAGTAGCACCGCTCGCTCCTCGGCACGGAAGCGCCGGCTCATATATCGTGAGCCGGCGCTTCCTTATCGATTCGTACGAACCGTCGGGCGAGCGCTTTCGCCAAGATACTGGTCTTTTTGCAGTAGAGCATCGGCGGGGTAACCTTCGTGAACATCGCGGAGATTGATTGGATTGAGGCGTCCGATTATTATTCCCGTCTGCACGCCGGAGGAAAGACGCACCTCATTCGGCGCAGCATGGCCGACGTGGAAAAGGATTTGCATGCCTATGCGTTCCCCCGCGTCCATCGCTCGACCATCGCGAAGA
>DATCBN010000073.1 GCA_036511855.1 Candidatus Eremiobacteraceae bacterium
GGCATTTTCGAAGTGGACATCCATGCCGTGCTCGTCGATCTCCAGATAACGCCGCAGCACTGCGAGCATCTCGCCCTTCATCGCGTCGAAGATGTCCGGCGCGAGCGAGACCCGGTCGGACATAAGGATGAGGCGAAGCCGCTCCTTGGCCATTGTCTTGCTCGCTTCTTCGCGGCGGAAAAAACGAGAGAGAAAATCGATCATGCGCCTCGTCCTTTAACTGCGGCCAACGCCGAGCGTGGTCATGAACCGCGTGATAAAATTGCCTTTGTCTTCAAATGACGGGATCGGGATGTCCTCGCCGAGGAGCCGGCGGGCGATGCGGCGGAACGCGGCGCCGGTCTCCGAGCCCTCGATGTCTATCACCGGCGTGCCGCGATTGGTGGCGATGATGATCTCACGTTCGTCCGGCACGACGCCTATCAAGTCGAGGCGCAGAATCGCGTTGACATCGGCGACGCTCATCATCGTGCCCTTCCGCACCATCGCCGGACGCACGCGGTTCACCACGAGCTTGATGACGATTTCTTGGGGCAAGAGTCCGACAATGCGATCGGCATCGCGCACTGCCGAGACCTCCGGCGTCGTGACGACCACGGCTTCTTGTGCGCCGACGACCGCGTTTCGAAAGCCCTGTTCGATGCCGGCAGGGCAGTCGATCAACACAAAATCGAATCGTTCGCGCAGTTGGCGCACCAGGTCGGCCATCTTGTCTTCGGGCACGTCGTCTTTTTCGCGATTCTGCGCGGCGGGCAAAAGCTGAAGATTGCGGCGCACGCGATCGCGCACGAGCGCTTCGTCAAGCGTGCACTTGCCTTCGATGACGTCGAGCAGATGCTTGGAGACTCTGTTCTCCAAACCGAGCACGACGTCGAGATTGCGCAGACCGACGTCGGCATCGACGACGACGACCGAATGGCCGGCGTCGGCGAGGGCGGTGCCGAGGTTGGCGGTGGTCGTGGTCTTGCCCACGCCGCCCTTGCCCGACGTCAAGACGATCGAACGGCCGGTCTTTATGGCGGGTTTAGGCGCGGCCTCCGCAGGCGAAGCTGCTGCGGAAGCAGGTGCGACCGTCTGTTCGACGGTTGCGGGAGACGCTTCGCGGCGTTCGTTTTCGACGTCGGGCATTATCGAGTTCCGATCATCAAGCGGCGCAGCCGGCCGAATAGGCCGTCGTCATCGAACGACGGCAGCGGCACGTTTTCGCCCAACAGGCGGCGGGCGATAGCGATGTAGGTCTTGCTCAAGCGGCGGCTCGGATCCAATACGACCGGTTCGCCGCGATTGGTCGTGTCGATGATCTCCTCGTCGTCGGGAACGACGCCCAACACATCGCGCCCGAGGATTTCCGCAACGTCATCCACGCCGAGCATGTCGCCGGTCTTCACCATTTCCGTGCGCACCCGGTTGACGATCAGTTGAGTGCGGCGCGTTCCGAGCATCCCGAGAATTCTGTCCGCGTCGCGAATCGCGGAGACTTCCGGCGTCGTGACGATGATCGCTTCGTCCGCACCGGCGATGGCATTGCGAAAACCGTGCTCGATGCCGGCAGGGCAGTCGATGAGCACGATGTCGAACTCCTTGGTCAATTTTCCCACCACATCGCGCATCTGGTCTTCGCCGATCGATTCTTTGTCCTTGGTCTGCGAAGCCGGCAGCAGATAAAGCCCATCGAGCCGCTTATCGCGTATCAACGCCTGGCGCGGTTCGCAGCGTCCCTCTGCGACATCGACGACATCGAAGACGATGCGCTTTTCCAAGCCCAGCACCAAGTCGAGATTCCGCAGTCCGATGTCGGCATCGACGAGCACGACCTGTACGCCAAGCGTCGCAAGCGCGCACCCGACGTTCGCTGTGGTCGTCGTCTTGCCGACACCGCCCTTACCGGACGTTATGACATAAGATGTTCCGGCCAAGTTGTTCCTTTCGGATCGACCCTACGGATCGACCCTGATGATCACGATATGTCCGTCGCGGATCTTCGCTATCTCCGGCAACGAAGCGCGCGCGCGCCGTTTGTCCGGAGGCGGCGCGGTGGCGATGCATCGCGAGATGCGCAACTGCGTTGGTTCGAGCCGCAGCGCGTACACCGTCGCCGAGTCGTCCCCTTGCGCGCCGGCGTGCGCCACGCCTCGGAGGCTACCCCATACGACGATGTCGCCCACAGCCGTCAATTCCGCACCGGCATTCACGTCGCCGACCACCACCAAGTTGCCGGCCGCGGCGAGCGATTGGCCCGAACGTACCGTCCCTTTGTGATATGCGTTAGCGTCCGCCGAGACGTTGTCCGATTGTGCCGCGCCTCGATGACCAGCCTTCGCGCTTCCCGGCTTGAGCCGTCCGTTCGCGGTTCCCCCCGGATCGGTTCGGTCGTCTTTCGATCGCGGAGCCGCCGCGACGCTTGCCGCGACCAACCGTAAACCGGCAGAGCGAGCGAGCGAAGCGGTGACGTCTCCCTCGCAAACAGCGCCATCGGCCACAATGCCGAATTGCTCGAGCGTGGCGACGACGGCCGCCAGCTCCGCCGGTTCGGCATGCTCTGCGCCGAGCATCAACACGGCCCGGCTGCCTTTGTAGAAGTCCGGCGTCGCATCCAGACGGCGGCGCAGCTCTGCCACAGCCTCGACCAGCGGCCGTTCGTAAAGATGGAGCAGCAGCCCCGATTTGGTCCCTTTTATCTGCACTAATCCACCCGACCCGCGATGTTTTTTGCCGATTCAGGCAGTTTATTCGATTCCCTTGTGGAGAATATTGTGAAACTACTGTGAATGAGATGTGGATGAACGCAATCGCCGGTGAGCGTCGAACGCAGGACTCTCCCACCGTCCGGCGCATCCATATCGACACCGTAGCAGCCCTCCTATTGAGAGGAGAGACCCAAATGTCGACCTATAAGCGTACTCTCGCCGCGTTCGCGGCCGCGGCCATCACCGCCGCGTCGTTTCCAGCGCCGGCGGGCGCCGTCTCCACCTCGAGCGAGATCCGGATGGGTCAGCAAGAAGCGCAGCAGGTCGACGCCGAAAATGCCCTCATGTCCGACCCCGTTCTCAACACATGGGTCACCGGGATTGAAGACAACCTTGCCAAGTACCGAGCACGGCCGGACATCACGTACACGGTCAAGATCGTCGACACGAACGACATCAATGCATTTTCGCTCGCCGGCGGTTTCATATATGTGAACTTCGGCATTCTCAACTTCGTCAACTCCGACGACGAGCTCGCCGGCGTCTTGGGCCACGAAACGGGCCACGTCGAACGCCGCCACGTCATCACGGGCAACGCAAAAGCGCAAGTGCTCAACATCTTGCTCGGCGTGCTCTCGTTCACGTCGCCATTCGTGTACCGGTTTGGCAATCTGATCGGCGGACTGTCGATGGCGAAGATGTCGCGCATCGACGAACTGCAAGCCGACCAATACGGCCTTCAATTGATGAGCCGCGCCGGCTACGACCCGGACGCCATGCTCTCGTTCATGGTGCACATGGAAAAACAGTTCGGCGACTCGGGCAACGGACTCGAAAAATATTTTGAGGATCACCCCGATCCGGTCAACCGCATCGCCCACCTCAAAGGGTATCCGGCGCTTCAGGATCGGACGAGCGATCAATTGCTCGCGCAGGCCATGCACGACCAAGATGAAGGCCGCTACGCTTTCGCTGCCGCCAAACTCCAAACCGTGCTCGCGAAAGATCCGGCCAATCAACTGGCGCTGCTGCACAGCGGCCAAGTAGACATCGCGCTCGGAAGCTTCGATAAGAGCGGGATCGCGCTCGCGCAAGTGGCGCACGCGCAAAACGTGACGCCGGAAGCCGCGAGCGCCGCCAGCCGCGCGCTCGCGCTGCTGCCTCAAACCGCCAAAGCCGGCGACCCGTTGCTCTCGCCGAACCTCACGCCCATCCGCAAATCGCTCGCCGATGCGATCACTCAGGCCAAGACCGATCAGACCGCGATCGACGCCCGCACGAAGCTGGCGAAAGACGACTACCAGCGCTTCAGCGACCGGCTGAACAATCTGTCGTACGAAGTGCCGGATCTCGGCAACGTGAATATCCGCCCCGGCAGCAGGCTCGATGGCATCGAGCAGGACCTCGAGCACATGTCCAAAGACATCGACGTTCTCGGCGACAAATGTGCGTTCGTCGATTCGCAGACGTCATCCATGCTCAAGGACGATCTCGGCGTGCTGAACGAGATGAACGCGCACGTGTCGGCCACCACCATGTCGGGCGATTCGCTGCGGCTCCTCCCGTTCTTCGGCGAGATGACTGACGGCATGAATGCCTCGACCGATCAATTAGTCGGAGCGATCACGGCAAACCGTGGCGCGCTCGCGCTTGCGTGGGAGACCTTGCCTAAGCTCGACGCATACTTCCGGCAGCTCTCGCGCACGCCGGTCGACTTCGGCGGTGACATCTCGCCGGTCGGCGCACAGCAGCTCAAGCCGCTGGCCACCGCCGCAGAGCAGGCTCTCGACACCGCCGCGAATGCCGCATCGGAAGCCCAGGGTATGTACTACTCGGCGCAGGCGCGGCAGATCCAAGCGCGCATCACGTTGCTTGGCGTGGGCTTCCCCGCCGGCCGCTACGATTCGTTGGCGCAGTCGATACACTCTCGCCTCGGCCTCGATCCGCCGACCTACGCGCAAGTGCTCACGCTCGGCATGTCCACAGGCGACGTAGCCGTCGCTTCGTGGCTCGCCGCGGAAGAAAAAGTGCCGGTGAGCACGGTCATCAACGAGCAGCGGGCGGTCAACAAACCGTTTGTCGACATGGCGCTCGACAAGCACCTGTCGCAGGAATCGCTCGAAGTGGTCCTCGGACTCTGGTGGGAAGGCTACACGGAAAAGACCGATAGCTGATCGTCTCGCTGTAGGAGGGTGAGCCGTACTGGGGCAAGCATCGCTTGCCCATTGGGTGAGCGCTGCTCACCCTCCTACAGACGAGGTCCGAATTTCAACGATGACCACGACGCCGATCACAGGCCAAATCAACCGCTGGATAAGCGCGTTTCGCGACAAGATCAACTTCGCCGGCATCGAGTTGCGTTCGCGCAAGCCGGTGCACATGCTGGCGGCTGGGTCCTGGGCGGAAGAACTCACGGAACTGCTCGAGCGCGAGCGCACCACTCCAGAGCCGATTATCCGCGTCTGGCAGCACGATGGCCCCGCGCCGGCGCATGACGCGGTGTTGCGCTGCATTTTGTTCGCGGCTTCTGCAGTAGCGGACAACGCCGAAGCGATCGCTCGGTGCATGGCCCTCGGCATTCCCGTGTTCGTCGTCGAGCGCCACCAAGGCGTCACCGCGCGAGTCCGCAAGCCGAGCGAAGGCGTACCCGGACGGTATTCCCTCGCGAATCTGGACTCGCACGAATTGCATCGCTTCGTCTTGCCCGATGTCGTCGACGCGTGCGGTGATGCGGACGTGGCGCTTGCCGCCGCGCTGCCGATCTTCCGCCCCACTGTCGCCGCCAAGCTGACGGTGGACTGTGCGATCACGAGCCTAAAAGTGGCCGGTGCATCGGCGCTCGCCGACCACGTGCCCGTCTTCGGACTGGTGTTGGGCGGCCTCGCGTCGGCCGGCGACACGTTGGCGATCACCGGACTGCAGATGAATATGCTACTTCACATCGCCGCGGCATATGGGCGCAAGGCGGAGATGGCTCGCCTTGTGGAGCTTCTGCCGGTGGTAGGCGGCGGGTACGGTTGGCGCGCGCTCGCACGCGAGTTGTCGGGATTCATACCGGTGGCAGGCATCGCGGTGAAGGCGGGCATCGCATATGCGGGCACCCTCGTCGTCGGCCAAGCCGCGGCGCACTACTACGAAACCGGAAGCCCGATGGGAACCGAAAAGGTCAGCGCCTTATATCGCGAGGCGACCGAGCGCGCGAAAAATGTCGTGCTCGAAGTGACGAAGCGGTTTGCGCCGTCGAAAAATAATAATCCGTGAACGCGCGCATCAGAGCGCGCGCCGTCCTTCCAACGCCCGCGCGAGTGTCACCTCGTCGGCATAGTCCAGATCGCCGCCGATAGGCAATCCGTAGGCGAGCCGGGTGACTGAAACGCCCGTCGGCGCCAGCAGCCGAGCGAGATACAGTGCGGTCGACTCGCCTTCCGCATTGGGATTGGTCGCGATGATGACTTCCTCGATGCCGTCGGTCCCGACGCGCTCCACCAGTTCCTTGATGTGCAGTTGACCGACGCCGATGCCGTCCATCGGGGAGATCACGCCGCCGAGCACGTGGTAACGGCCCTTGAAACTCAAGCTCCGCTCGACGGCGTACACGTCTTTCGGCTCGCCCACGACGCAGAGCAATTTCGGATCGCGGCGGACGTCGCGGCAGATCGCGCACGGATCGTCTTCGGTCAGCGAGAAGCAGTGCGTGCACAGGCGCACCCGGTCTTTGACCGCGACGATCGCTTCGGCCAGCGCCTGCGCATCTTCGCGCGGCGCGCTCAGGATGAAGAACGCGAGCCGGGCCGCGGTTTTGGGGCCGATCGTCGGCAGTTTCTCCAACTCACCGATGAGCGCGGAGAGCGGCGGCGCAAAATAGTCCACGAAATTTCCCGGTGTCGTCAGAATCCCGGCATGCTCAGCCCGCCGGCGAGCGGACCGAGACGCGCCTGCGACAGTTCCCGCGCTTTGGCTTGGGCGTCTTTGATCGCGAGCAGGATAAGATCTTCAAGCGTTTCGACGTCGTCCGGATCGACCGCGTCCTTGTTCAGCTTGACCGACAGCACGGCGCCGTGGCCATCCAGCGTGACGACGACCGCGCCGGACGCTGCGGTGCCCGTGACCGACTCCTGGCCAAGTTCTTCTTGGACTTTTGCGAGCTGAGCTTGCAGTTTGCGCGCTTGCTGCAGCATCTGTTGAGGATTCATCGGCCTTCCTTAGATGAGATCGAGCGCGGACGCGGACGCGAACGGATCGACGGGCGGCGAAGTCGGCGCGACCGCCACAACAAAGCGGACCCGCGGCGCCGCCCCGGTGTGCTTCGCGATCGCATCGCCGATGATCTTCAGCACCGGCGGATCGGTCGCATGATCCTTGGCGAACTTGTTCTGCGCCCCGAGCGTGACCTCGTCGTCCGAGGCTTCGACGATGCTCGATTTCTGCAGGATGCCGAACAACTGCATGGACGATGAGCGGACTTCGCTCAGCACCCTTGGCCACAACCCCTCGAGTTTGGCGGCTGTCAACGTGGACGACACCGATTTCGGCTCCGCTCGCTTCTTCGCGGGGGGACGGCCTGGGTCGGGCGGCAGAGATGCCGGGCCGCCGCCGCCGCCCGCGGTCGATCGCTCTTCGAGAACGCGCAAGCGATTCGAAAACTCGTTCAAACTCAATTCGTCGCTCGGCACGATGATGCGGACCAGCGCGAGTTCGAGATCGATTCGCGGCTGCGTGCTATATCGCTGGGCAACGCTCTCCGAAAGATGCCTGAGCGCTTGGAGCACTTTCGGACGATCCAATTTGGACGCTAGTTCGAGCACGCGCTCGGCATCGTCCGGCGGCGTCTCAAGGGCAAGCGTCGCGGGACTGTTCTGCGCGAGCATCACCAGGCGAAAGCGGCGAAGCAATTCCTTTGCCAGCCATACCGGGTCCACTCCCGCGCCGATAGCATCGGCGACCGTCGCAAGCGCAGCGGCCGCGTCGCCGCGAACCGTGGCGTCGGTGAGCCGCCCGATGACGTCGCGATGCGACTCGCCGAACGCTCGGTCCAGCGCAGCTTCGTCGATCGTCGCGCCGTCGGCGAATCCACGCGCCTGCTCGAGCAGGACCAATGCGTCGCGCAGCGCGCCGTCGGCGAGAAAAGCCAGGCGTTGCAGCGCCTGGTCGCCGACTTTGAGGCCTTCGCGCTTTGCGACGTCCGCGAGCCGGGCGGCGATGGTCTGCGGCTGCATGCGCCGGAAATCGTAGCGCTGGCAACGCGAGAGAATTGTGGCGGGCACCTTGTGCTGCTCGGTCGTGGCCAAGATGAACACCGCGAATTCCGGCGGCTCCTCCAGCGTTTTGAGCAGCGCGTTGAACGCGCCGGGCGACAACATGTGGACTTCGTCGATGATATAGATCTTGTACCTGGAGGTCGCCGGCGCGTAGTTGACTTTCTCCCGCAGTTCGCGGACGTCGTCGACGCTATTGTTGCTCGCGCCGTCGATCTCGACGACGTCGAACGAGGTCCCATCGCTGATCGCCACGCAACTGTCGCAGACGCCGCAGGGATCGGGGCGGGGGCCGCCACGCTCGCAATTCAGGCACTTCGCAAGAATCCGGGCGACCGAGGTCTTGCCTGTTCCCCGAGGGCCGGAGAAAAGGTAGGCATGGGCGATGCGGCGGGTGCGCAAAACCGCGGTCAAGCCCTCGACCACTGCGGGCTGTCCGACGAGGTCGTCAAACGTTGCCGGTCGATGCTTGCGATAGAGGCTTAAGGCGGGAACGGGACTAGTGGTGGCCACGGCGCCGTTTTCGGCTCGCCCGCACAACGGCCCTGGGCGGCCTCGCTTGAGCCGCAACGAGACCAAGGTCGCGCGGGCGCCGGCTTTTAGACCGTGTCGTTGAAGGAAGAATGGAGACGGAACCGTAGGTTTTATCTCGCTGAAACGAGGGTATGTTTCATGCAAGCGGCGCTGCGGCGACGCATTCCAGCCCGGTCCCGTTAGAACACGGGCCCGGCTTCGTTATCCGGTAGCATTCGGGCGCGTTCCACACCTGTCGCGCGATTCCAATCCTACATGGAAGGTTCGGTCCAGAATATAATGCCGGTCGATATCGACCTCACGGAAGCCCTCCGGCGCCATTTCGGTTACGAGAACTTCCAGCCCGGCCAGGAAGAAGTCATCCGGCGAGTGCTGGACGGCAAAGATACGCTTGCCATTTTGGCGACCGGAGCCGGCAAGTCGCTTTGCTATCAATTACCCGCCATGTTGTTGGCCGGCACCACGGTCGTCGTATCGCCGCTCATCGCGTTAATGAAGGACCAGCTCGACATGCTCGCGGAGGCGGGCATCTCCAGCACCGTCGCCCTCAACAGCACGCTGACCGACGAAGAAGAGACTTCGACGCTCGAATTGGTCTCGCGCGGCAATCTCAAACTCATCTATGTGACCCCCGAGCGCCTGGAAGACGAGAGTTTCGTCGAAGTGCTCAAACGGCTGCACGTGCCGCTCTTCGTGGTCGATGAGGCGCACTGCATCTCGCAATGGGGCCACGACTTCCGCCCCGCCTATCTCAACTTGGGCCGGGTGGTCGCCGCGCTCGGCAATCCCACGGTGCTCGCGCTGACGGCCACGGCTACCCCGGCGGTGCGCGAAGACATCGTCACGCAATTGGGAATTCCGCTCACGAAGCCGATCGTGCGCGGTTTCGACCGCCCCAACTTGGTGTATGAAGTCGTGCGCGCATCGAACGACGACGAGAAGCTGCGAGCGCTGAAAAAAGCGTTCGCCGGTCCGCTCTCGGGCGGCCTTGGCATCGTCTACACGGCCACGATCAAGAACACGTACGGCGTTTCGGAATATCTGCGCGAGCAACTGGGCATCGAAGCCGATGTCTATCATTCAAAGCTGCAAAAGGCCGACCGGGACCGCGTGCACGATCACTTCATGAGCGAAAACGTGCGGGTTGTCGTGGCCACCAACGCGTTTGGACTGGGCATCGACAAGCCGAACATCCGCTTTGTGATCCACTACGATCTGCCGGGCAGCATCGAAGCGTATACGCAGGAGGCGGGTCGAGCCGGCCGCGACGGCGAGGAATCGCTGTGTCTTTTGCTCTATCGTCAGAGCGACACGCGCGTGCAGAACTATTTCCTCACCGGCAAATATCCCGACGTCGAAGAGGTGCAAAAAGTCTTCGGCACGCTGCAGCTGTTCGAAGGCCAGGATAACGGCGTATCGCTCACCGACCTTCGCAAGATCCTGCAGTTGCCGCTCACGAAGCTCAAAGTCATCCTCGCCCTGCTCAAAAAAGGCGGCTTCATCCAGAGCGTCACGAAAGGCACGTACGGTTTAGCACCGCGCATCAAAGGCAGCCCCAATCTGACGCTCAATCTCGCGAGCTACGAGACGAAGCGCTCGTACGATCAGAGCAAGCTCGCCATGATGCTGCAGTATTGCGAAACGCGCAGCTGCCGGCGCAAATTCATCCTCAACTACTTTGGCGAGGACTTCGACCGGCCCAATTGCGGCGCATGCGACAACTGCCGCGCGCGGCTCGCGGCGGCGATCGAGCATCCGGCCGATCCGTCCGCGCCGGGAGAACCCGTGGAGACGTTGGGCGAATACCGCATCGGCGATGTCGTGCATCATCCCAAGTTCGGCCAGGGAACTGTTGAACGCACGGAACGCGACCTCGTGACCGTGCTCTTCCCGGCGCACGGCTACAAGACGCTACTTGTCACCGCGGTCAACCGCGGCGCTCAAGCGATCGCATAAGTGCTGGGACGGATCCTCGTCTCGGCTTTCGTCGTCGCGGCTGCACATATCGCCGGCGCAGCATCTCTTGGAAGTTCCGGTCAGCGCGCTCACTACCCGGCCGTTGAACCGGCCCAGGTCGCGCAGCCCGACGACACGCCGTCACCTGGGCCGACGCCGTCAGCGGAGCTGTCGCCGACGCCCGAAGTCTCGTCGTCACCGCAGGAGCCGGAACCGACCGTCGTTCCGAGCCTTGCGCCGTTCGTACCGTCGCCCGAGCCGCAGCCGGTCGTGTTTGCGACTCCGTCGATCATCGTGCAATTCGGCAAGTTGAGCGCGGTGCACGTCGACTCGCCTCCGAGCGGCATCTTGACGTTATCCGGTTTCGACCCGCAGATCATCCAGGCCATCTTCAATTCGATCGACCGGTCCGTCGACGTCACCGGGTTGCACACCGGCAGCACGACGATCACCGCCACCGATCAAGACGGACTTTCCTCGACGCTGCTCGTGCGCGTGCAGATTCTCGCCGGTCGCGTGGCAGATACGGCGAACGCGACGATCACCGGCAATCCTGCCGGACCGGAGTTCGTCGCCGAAGCGGCCATCGGCGCCGTGCGCGCCGTCGCGTACCCGGAGGCGGGTGCGAAACTTTCGATCGACGCGACCGCGGTGACCGATGCGCACACGCTTGCGTCGGACGACGTTGCGCTCGTTCATGTGCCGGTGACGATGACCGGCGACGGAATGTTGACGGTCCAGAAGAAGGTCGCGGTCACCGTCACGAACATCGCGCAACCGCGTCTGCCGCCGCGCTTCTTGCTCGTGTCGGATTTTCCCGAGACGCTGACGGAGAACGGCACGCTCTTCTACGCCGACGTGAATCCGGATGCGCCGGCCCGGCTTCTCTACTACCACTATGCGCAAAAACCGGAAACGCGGCGCGTCATCGTCAAGGTGCAGAACAACGGCGTTGTCGCAAGCTTGGTGCAGTTGATCGCCGGAGTGGCGGGGCCGGATTCCAACGTGCTCGCCGCTGGGCACTTGGCGACGCGCCGGTACTTGGAGCGCGAAGCGGCGAACGAAGGCCAGATCTTTGAAGTACCGCCGCACGCGACGCTCAACGTGCTGGATCAGGCGATGCCGCCGGAGACGCTCATCACCGGCGTGATGCAACTGCGCGTCGTGAGCGGCGACGGCGTCCGCGTTGCGCTCGTCGCGCAGGACGCCGGCGATTCGCCGGTCCAGCCGATCTCCGACACGCTCTTGCGCAGCGCGGTGCGCCACGCGCGCGGCGTCTACAGTGTACCCGACTTCTTCTACGATGAGACGTACACGATCGGCGACCCAGCTACGGTGCTCACCATCGGCAAATTGCCGCTGCCAAACCTCGTGCAAGGCGAAGTGCTCGGCGGGGACTACGGCGTGAAACAATCGGCGACCGTCACGCTTCTCAATCCCGGTTCGACGGACGCGCGCGTCGGCATGTGGTTCGAACCGCGCGGCGGACGAGCGACCGGCACTTTCTTCATCGACGGGCAGCTATTGCAGATCCATGCCGTGGATGTCGGGCGCGACGAACTTCTACAGTCGTTCATCGTACCCGCGGGAGGCTATCATCAGGTCTCGGTGACGTCGATGCCTGAAGGCGGCTCATCGTATCCCGTCAACGTCATTTTTTCGTCGACTGCCCCGGCCGCCGGCTCGTGGACGCAGTCGATGCTCGTGTACTAACTCCGTACATGGGCAACCGTACATGGGCAACTGTACTAGGGCAAGCATCGCTTGCCCATTTGGGTGAGCGTTGCTCACCCTAGTACGAACTCACCCTACAAAAGCGAGCGGTAGACCGTTGCCATTCGTTCCGCGACCGCGTCCCAGGTGAATTCGCGAGCGTGCACGCGGGCGGCCGCGATTCGCGCGTCGACGTCCGTGCCGCCGCGCAATACGATTGCCAGTTGCGCTGCAAACTCCGCATCGTCGCCGACCGGTGCGAACCACGCGTGCCCGCCGAGCACTTCTTCGACGACGGCGACGCGCGCGGCCACCACCGGCAACCCGGCTGCTTGCGCTTGAAGCGGCGGCAGCCCGAAGCCTTCATACCGTGAAGGGAATATGAGCGCGCTCGCTTGCGCGAAGAGTCCGAGCAGGGTCGCCTCGTCGACGTAGCCGCGCATGTCCAATCGTTCAGACACGTGCAGCCGCTCGGCTTCGCGCGCGACCTCGGCCGCGTACGGCGTGTGTGGGCCGACGGAAACGAGCCGAAGCTCGGGCAGCCGCACGAGCGCTCGCACCGCGGTCATCAAATCCTTGCGCTCTTCCACCGTGCTGACCGACAGCACAAATGGCGCCGCCGTATCGGGATGCCGGACAATAGAGTGGTAGGCGTCGCCGGCCGCTGCGCCGGCCACGACGATACGCTCCGGCGGAATCCGCAATCCGTCCGCGACATCGGCGCGCGCTGCGATCGTGTCGACTACGATCGCAGCCGCACGACGGATGAGCGACGGCTGCATTTTCCCGAAATACCATCGCACGTACGGCCGCCCGCGATTCGCCGCGCGGAGCCAGACGAGATCGTGCACGGTCACGACCATCCGTGACGGCGCGGCTACCGGCACCGTGCCGCCGGTGAAGTGCACGATCTCCGCTCGAAGCCTTCGAGCAAGAGCGGGTGCTCGGACTTGGTCCCAATAGACCCGGCGATCGAATCGCCAAAGATCGAACGACGGATCTTGCAGCGCCACGGCCTCGACGTCGCTTCGGCGACGCAACGCTTCGTACAATCCACGCGCGTATGCGCCGAGCCCCGTGGCGGTGCCGATCGCGTACTGTGTCTCGACGGCGACCCGCACGCGCTCGTCAACTCTCCTTGCCAAGCAGCGCGAGACCACGTTCGGCGTCGGGCTGAGTGGGATGCAGTTCGAGCTCGCGCTCGAAGGCGCGCCGCGCCTCGCGCCGGTCGCCCCACTGCATTTGCGAATAGCCGAGGGATAGGAGATAGCCTTCGTTGAGCGGCGCAAGCCGGTTCGCGGCGGCAAACGCACGAATCGCATCGCGCCGGTACGCGATTCTATGCGCTGCATCATGCTCGGCGGCTTTCACATCGAGCTGGCCGACTTGCGCTTGAGCCGCAGCGATGTCGGCTTGGTCGAGCAATGGATCCAGCCCATTGATCAGCGCGCGTTCGAGCGCGAGCGCATCGGTGTAGCGACGCTGATCCGCCAAGCCTGCGACCGTGACCGTGATCCGGCCCGCGGCGTGCGCCGCAAGATAATCCCCGACCGCCGCGCCGGGCCGGCCGAGACGAACTTCTGCATCGCCGCGCTCGGCAATGCACGGTTGGCCGCAGTCGGCCTTGGCAAAATCCGCAAGCGCGCCGGCCGGATCGTCGTCAAGCCGCGCGCGACCGCGATCTTCGAGCAACACGGCGGATGTTGGCGCCAGGACGAGTCCGCGCTCGAACCATTCGAGTGCGCTAGCGCGATCGCCGCGCGCCAGCATGATGTTGCCGCGGTCGTCGCACCACCATGCCGCAAGCGGCCGCCACAAAAACACAGCGACGACAACCGCTATCGACGCGATCGCTATGCTGCGCGCGCGGTTTCCGAGTCGCGCTCGATCGATCGGTGTCATACCGCACGAATAGTTAGGGGCCGGACGCCGTCCGACCCCTAGCCGATTCTCGTGCGCGCCGAGGGGCGTCTAGAACTTCACCGTGAAGAACAGGTTTTGACGGTTCTTGACAAAGTTGTTCGCGGGCGTCAGATCGTCGAGGAACTTATACTGATTGAAGTTCAAGTCAATCGAGGCGTTCGTGTTCGGAATCTTGTAAAGCACGCCGATCGTGGCCGAGCGGGTGCCCACGCTGAGATCCTGCGCGAGCGCGTTGACCGCATCGCCGCCGTAGCGCTGATCGACATACTGCATGTTCGCCGTCAAGGCGGTGCTGATCGGCACTGCCACGGCATACGCGCCGACATAACGCCGCAAGTTGACGTAGTTCGGATCGAGCGTCAGAGTTGGATTCGATTGCGTCAGGACATTCGTGGCCGCCGGCAGGAACGGATTCAGACTGAGCGGCTGCTGCGCGCCGTACGTATATTGCGATTTGTCTACGTTGACCAAGCGGTCGACCACGCCGTTGAGCGAGACTTCGGCCTTATGCTTGAACACCGGAACGCCGATGGTGACGCCACCGCCGAATTCCTCAAAACGGCCGCCCATTGAAGACGGTGCGGTCACGCTGACGCTGCCGGGTGCGAGCAATGTCGGATGGATGTCGCGCATCTCACGGCCCGAGAGGCTCAATCTTGCGTCGACGTTGCCGAGCGTCAAGGGGAAATTCAATTGCACGGACGTGCCCTGAGCTCCGGATGGATACGCGTTGCCCGACCCGGGCGCTGCGGCGTTGAAGGCATTCGCCGGCGCAAATGCCGGCGTCGTGAACGAGTCGGCGCTTCCGATGGCGAGCAGCGAACCCGAATCGGGCGCGCTGAGGGCAAGTTTTTGGAACGTGCGATCCAAACCGAACACAGCGGTACCTGGCGCCGATGCCGTGCCGCCGAAGAAGAACGGCGACGAGGTCTGGTCGACCAGAATGGTCGCGTTCTGCGCGCTGACGTCGTTAAAAGCGATGACGTGTTCGCCGCCCAGCAGTTTGAATTTTAGTCCGACCGTGGCCGATGAGCTCACGGTGGACGGTTGGGCGATGGCGCTCGACGCGGTCGTGGACGAGATCGCTGCAAATGCGACCGGCGCCGAATCTGCACCCGAGCTCGTAGAAACGACGCCGAAGACGGTATCCGTCACGAGCGAATCGGCCCGCGTCCCCACGGCACCGAGCATGGAAGCCGGAAGATCCAAAACGCGATCGAGCGCTAGTCCGGACGCGTCCGAGTCGGAGCCATAGTACGAAGTCTCCGGCGCAGAAAAACCGTTCGTGGATTTCTGCTCGAAGCCGAAGACGCGAAGCGCGATCGATCCGTGGGCTTGATTGGATTGCGCAGGCTTTGCGAATAGGGAGAAACCGCTTGCTGTCGCCGGCGCGGTGATGGTTGTGGAGGTCGCTGCGCTGCCGATTGGCAGCGCAGCAGCCGGCCGTGCTCCGGCCGCTACAACGATGCTCACGACTGCTCCCGCCGCGAGGCGTGCGACTCTCGTCACAAAAGTTCTCCGTTTTGGCGACGGTGAATCCACTCGGCGTCGCGCGACTCGATCGCGCGCGCGACCGAAGGCTCTACACCGAGAAGGCGTCCCGAACTAAGAAATTGCACCTCTTTTTCGGGTTTCCTCTATAACGTCTCGGAGCGTGTTTTGTTTCACATCGTTCCGCTTTGAGGAACGATGTGCGATCCTGAGGTACGTGTACCCATTAAGTGGGCAAGCGATGCTTGCCCTCCTGCGTTATGGGCAAGCGATGCTTGCCCTAGTACGGCTTGCCCTAGTACGGCTTGCTCGTGCGGCTTGCGCTGCTACACCTGCCGCAGCGGCAGCCAACGCTCGATGATCAACAGCGCTGCGTACCCGTCTAGAGGTGCCGAAGGCACGAGCAGCCCCCGGGGCAGCAGGCGCAGCAAGCCTCTTGGAGGGTTCTCCTCGTAGTAGCGGCGGCGCGCGTCGAGCGTCGTGTTGGTCTCATCGACGATGACGACGGGAATCTCGGGCCAGCGCAAACGGCACAGCCGTTCGACATCGCGCGAATTCGTCGCGTGACCGATGCAGATCGCCTCGACATCGGACGCGCGAACGTCGCGCGATACTCTTTCCGGAAGGTCGCCGATCGGCAAGACCTCAAGCGCGAGCCGAGCGCCGTCGGACCCGACGACGGCGTAGCCGCACTTCGCACTCCCTGGATCGATGCCGATGATGACCCCGCGACGTGCGGACGTCATTTGACCGCGACGGGGGATACCACAAGATTGGCGGTCAGCGGTCCGGCGGCGTAGATGTCGGCGGCGGCCACCGCCCGCACAACGGTCGGTCCGTGCGAAGACGTGAGCGCAGCGATTGACGAGTCGATGGCGTCCACAGACGTGATCGGGTTGTCGGCGATGCTCGGCGGCATGTCGTGCGACATTGCGCTCAGCTTAAGTCCGGCTATGAGCTGCACGAGCGCCGCGCGATCCTCGTCGCGATTCTGCCCGTTCACGACGCCGACCGACGCGATCGTCTCGCCTTTTTGATACAGCAGTTTGTTGGGATACACGCGCAAGCCGATGCGCAAGACGCCGCCACGGATGATGTTCTCCGTCGCTTCCGGCACGACGATGGCTTCGAGCGGCGACACCGATTTTATCCCGAGCGCGGCGGCGTGGATGGATGCGCGCGCGGGCGCGGTGAGCGGATTCTTCGCATATGGCTGCACGGGCAGGCCGCGCGACACGTTGGCCACCGCGACGAACAAATCGCTCAGCTCGCGTTCGATCACCGGCAGCGCGTCGGTGGACTTCAGTATGAACGGCTGCGTGATCGCCTCTCCTGCGCGGAAGATGACCGGCGAGTCCAAGAGCTGGTCGCGCTCGGCGCCCAATTGCGTGATCTGCTCGTTGAGTTTATTGATGGAGAACAACGCTTGGCGAGCTTCGCTCGAGACCACGAGGAGGAAGGCCACGACCACGATCGCGATGAGCATGCCGAAACCGACCGCGAAGATCGTGCTCGTGTATTTCGGCCGCAGGTTGAACAACGTCATGCGCCGCCGGCCCACCACGTGTCCGACTCGATCGCCGAAATAGGCGATCGCGCCCGCCACGACCACGATCATGATGATCGTGGCGGCGCCGCCGAGATCGAGGGCCAGGAGGCCAAGAGGCAGCGTCACGCCATCACACTTTCGCGGCCCGCGACAGCAGCCACAGCCCTGCGCCGAGGAAAATAACGTTTGGTAGCCACGCCATCACGAGCGCGAGGCTTGGCGTCGTTCGCCCGACGGCGAGGCAGACCGTGGTCACGACGTAGAAGCCGAACACGATCAAGATGCTGATGCCGAATCCGGCGCCCGACGACGAACGCTGCGATCGGATGCCGAGAGGCACGGCAAGCAGCGTGAAGACCAAGCTCGCGAACGGCCGCGCCAGTTTGTTGTCGTACGTGACCAACAGCAAGTCGTAGCGTGACGTGTCCCCTTGTTTGATGCCGCCGTGCAGCAGTTGCGCGAGTTCTGCGCGGCTCATGTCATCCGGCTGCTTTTGCACCTCGATGAGGTGGCTCGGGTCCGCGCCGATGTCGACGTCGGTGACGGGCGCGAAATTCTGTTTGCAGCATTCGGGTGCGACCGTGTATGAGTCCGCGTCGAAAAAGCGCCACGACGATTCATGATAGCTGCCGCGCGGCGCGTACAAGATCGACGTGAGGACGCCGTCGTGCACTTCTTCGATGGTCACGCCATGCAACTCGTCGGTCGCCGGATCGAATCCCTGGGCGTAGGTCACGCGCACGCCGCCATCGGGCAGCGGATTGCTGACCACTTGATTGCTGAGGATGCCCGAACCGCCGGATTGGATCTCCGTACGCAGGATGAGGTTGGCTTGATCGACCGCTCCGGGAACCACGAACTCCTGGAACATCAAGGCGATGATCGACGCGACGAGGCCCACGCCGACCAGCGGCAACGCGATCCGGTACAGGCTGATGCCGCCGGCGCGCATCGCGTTGAGTTCCGACTCGCCTGAAAGCCTGCTCATCGCCGTGAGCACCGCCAACAGCATCGACATCGGAAACGTCAATACGAGCGTCGACGGTAACGTGTAGACGAAATACTTCGCCGCCGCCCAAATGCTTGCGTGCTCCTCGGAGACGAGCCGCGCGATGTTGAGCAAGTTGCCCGCCACGAACAGCATCGTGAATGCGGCAAGCCCGAATAAGAATGGGCCGACGAGTTCGCCGACTATGTAACGGTCGAGGACCTTCACAGACGAAAGCTCTCACCCAGGTAGAACTGGCGGGCGATCGGCGACTCCGCGACTTCGATGGCCGTGCCTTGCACGAGTATGCGGCCCTGGCTGAGGATGTTGGCTCGGTCCACAATAGCCAGCGTCTCTCGCACCGAGTGATCGGTGATGAGCACGCCAAGTCCCTTGACTTTGAGGAGACGGATGATCTCTTGGATATCGGCGACGGCGATGGGATCGATGCCGGTGAACGGCTCGTCGAGCAAGAGGAACGCCGGATCCGTGGCCAGCGCGCGCGCTATCTCCACGCGCCGGCGTTCGCCGCCGGAAAGCGTTTCGGCGCGGTCGTTCGCGAGACGCTCCAATCCGAATTCACCCAGCAGTGCGGGCAATCGCCGCTCTTGCTCTTCACGCGTGACCCCGCGCTGTTCCCAGATGAGCTTGATGTTGTCCGCGACGGTCAGCCGCCGGAAGACCGATGTCTCCTGCGCGAGATAACCGAGCCCCTCGATCGCGCGCATATGCATGGGTTGATGGGTGATATCGATTTCGCTGCCGTCGGCCCCGATGAGCACGACCGTGCCGCCGTCCTGGCGCACGAGTCCGACGACCATGTAAAAAGTCGTGGTCTTGCCCGCGCCGTTCGGCCCGAGCAGGCCGACGACTTCGCCGACGTTCACGTCGAGGCTCACACCGTCGACGACCGTGCGCGCGCCATATTTCTTGGTCAATCCGCGCACGTCGATCTTGACCGGGGCTTGTCCGCCGTCCACGCTGTTACTTTCCTTTTATCGTCGACCGCTCGGCGCGCTCACTGCTGCGACTGCGAGCCCGTGACCGGTGCGCCGGTGATGTTCACTGTCTGCAGGTCGAGATCTGCTCGCGCACGATCGCCCGTCACCACCATGCCCGACGAACCTGTCGCAGTCACGTGCCCGTACGCATTGAGCAATTTCGTCTTGCCGTTGTAGGTCATCGTATCGGACGTCAGGGTGGTGTTGTCGCTCGACCGCGCGTGAACGCCGCCGCGCATGACGATGTCGTAGGTGTTTCCGTCGACCGTAGCGTTAGGGGCCGTTACCGTGAGCCGTACCGCGCTTCCTTTGTAGAAATAGATTATGGCCTTTGAAAACGCTCCGGATCGCTGAGAGGAGGAATACGTCACGCCGGCCGCTTTCAGAGAATACACGAGCGCGCCGTGCGTATAGTTCTTGATGAACGGCGTCTTGCCGCCCGCTCCGGTCTCGATCATGTGATAGTTCGGTTCGCCGGGAGCAGGTGAAGCGGTCGGCACCTTCGTCGCCGCAGACCGAGGCGGAGCCGGATGACCGCCGCATGAACTCAAAGCTATCGCGAACAGCGCCACGACCGCGACCCTACGCAGCGGCACGAAAAGTCTCCGCCGATTGCGATCGTGCTGGTTCCGGCGCCCCCAGCGCGAGCATGATCGCAAGCATGGGCCAACACAGGAGCAGCACGAACGTCGAGACTAGATCCACTGTGTTCTGCACCGCCGACGCCAAGAATCCGGCAGCGATCGCCGCGTAGAGCAAGCGCCGCTCGCGGTCCTCGGGCGCGATGCGCTCTCCAGCCTTTCGTGCCTCCTTGATGCCCGCGACGACGATCCAGACGAGCGCTCCAAATCCGAGCACGCCGTTCTCGATCAGCGTGTTGAGGGGAAGGTCGTGCGCGTGCACCTCATCGACAGCGGCGTCGGGCACTTTCAGCAATGGATAGACCCGGCTGAAGTTGAGCGGACCGATGCCCGTGAGAGCGTAGCGTTCGGCCATGCGCACGGCCCCACGCCACACCGCGATGCGCGATGCGTTTTCGCTCGGATCGTGCGCGATGTCGCGAAAGCCGACAGCGCCGATGACGATCGCGATGACCGCGCACACAGAGTAGATGATCACGGCGCGGCGGCCGAACCGGGCGACGAGGACCGGCAGTCCCACGAGCAATCCGACCCAAGCAGCGCGCGACACCGAGAGCGCAAGACCGCCGACGCCGATAGCGGCCGCGAGATACCCGAGCCTGCGCAGCGCGGGCGGCGCGGCGGCCTGTGCGAGTCCGACCGGGATGAGGAAGAGCAGATAGCCCGCGAATTCATTCGGCTGCAAGAACGTTCCGGCGGCGCGGCCGTGCTCGTACGCGAATTCGGCGGGCGGGTGCCGCGACAACGTGAGCGCGATCGCGAATGCGCTCGCGAGGATCCCGCTCACGAGGTAGGTGCCCAAGACGCCGCGCCGCGTGCGTTCGTCGCGCATCGTCCACCAGAACGCGAAAAATCCGATCGTGTCGCCGATTTGAGAACCAATCTCAAAAGCGCCTGCCTGCCAAAAGACGCCGAGCGCGGCGGCGAGCAGTTGCGAGCCGAGCAACGCGGCCAACGGCAACGCGAGCGGCGGTGCGGTGAATGCGCGCGGCCCCCAGCCGGCCAGCATCCCGGCGATGGCAATCGCCACCGTCACGCCGAGGACTGAAGCGAGCGCGATGGCGGGCCCGCGGCCGCCGATGGCGATGCCGCGCGGCACGACGGCGGCGAGCTGCACGAGCATCGGGATGAGCGGCCACAGCGCTGCGGCGACATACGGCAGCGCGATGACGACGCGCGCCGCAGGCGACGCGGTTGCATTCACGGCTGCTCAGCTTTAGCGGCGACGGCCAGCGCGGCCTTTGCGACGATCGCCGCGCCGCCGGATCCGCCCATGCGCTCGCGGCCCGCCCGGGCCATCGCTTCACGCCGCTGCTCATCGTCGAGGAGGCTCACGACGCCGGCTGCAAACGCGTCGTCATCGGCGGCCGGCAGCACGAGCAAAGCGTCGCCGAGCAAGCGCTGCTGGCGCATGCGGTACCAGCCGACGCGATCGGGCTTTCCAGGCCGCGAATCCGCCGCCGAGACGACGGGTTTACCCAAGCCGACCGCTTGCTCGTTGCCGGTGCCCGCTTGTCCGAGAACGATATCCGATGCGCGCAGCAGGTCGCCGAACGCGTCGCGCACGACCGCCGCCGCCACCTCGGTGGACGATCCTGGCGCGGCGTCCGCGCTGAGCGCGACCACGCCATGGTGGGCGCCGGTCGGAGCCGCGTCGATGCCGCCGCGCCGCAAACCCGCAAGCAGATCCTCGAGCGCGACCGTCGGTGCGAGCGAGACGTACGCCTGAACGTGCCTGCCGCGCGGGCCGAGCAGAACTGCGATCTTCTTCAAACGTCGCGCCGCTGCCGCCGCGTTGCCCGGTGCGTCCGCGCGACTGCCCGGCAAAACGCCGATCCGCACCGCGTGCTCCGCGCATGGCAAATCGATCTGGTCTTGCGTCAAGCCATCCATCATCACGTTTCCGGCAAACGTCGCGCGAACGCCGCGGCCTGAAAGGGCCTGCGCTGTCGCGATGTCGCGCGCGAACACTGCGCGCGCGCGGCGTGCGATCGCCGCTTCGAAGTTCGAATGACGCGCGACGTATTCCGACTTCGCCGTCGCGACGAATACCGTCGGCCGGCGGCCGAAGATCAGACACGCGGCGAGACAGAACACGTCGCCGACGGCGATCACGACATCGTCGCGCCGTCCGCTCAGGAACGCGAATTGACGCAGCGTCAGTCCGAGCAACCCTGCACCGAGATCGCGCGCGATGTTGCGCAGATTCCAAAACGCGACGAGTCCGCCCGACGGCATGTCGGCGACCGGGCCGACGGTTTTCACGCCGGCGTCGGGCGGCGGCGTTCCGACCAGTGGCAGGTGTTCGATGTGCGCATCCGGCTGCGCGGCGCGGATCTCGCGCGCGAGATAACCGGCGATCGCCATCTCGCCGAAACCGTTGCTGACCAGCAGCACGCGCGGCGGCGTCACAGCGCGTCCTCGTGCAGCGGCACGAGCCGGTACGACGCCACAGTCGAACGACCGCCTTCAACGTCGAGGTCCAGCCGTCCGGCAGTACGCGCGTACGCACCGGCATGCACGATCGGAACGCCGCCGATGATCTCGGGCGTTGCGAGCGCGTCGTGGCTGTGGCCGCCGAGTATCGCGCTAAGGTGCGGAAACGAGGCCGCGAGCACGCGATCGGCGCGCAGGCCGACGTGCGAGAGCAGCAGCGTGACATCGGCCGCTTCGTGCGACGGTGCGGCGAGCGAGCGCGCAAGCGCGGCTTTCGGTGCCAGAAAGCGCCAGCCGAAGACGCGTTCCCAGCCGCTGCCGGTGCGATACTGCGGCACGAGCACCGCGAGCAGCCGCACGCGCAGTCCGGCGACGAGCACGGTGAGTTCGCTTGCAAACGGAGCCGGCAACCGGCCGCGCAGATCTTCCAAGTTCGTGCAGAGCATCGGCATGGGCATCGCCTTCGCGCGCGCGGCGAAGCAGCGGTGCAGATAATGAAACTCGCGGTTGCCGACCGCCTGCGCGCGGTATGGCGCGCGCGCGAACTCGGCGACGACACCCTCGTGCGCACGATAGACGGTGGACGATCCGCGCAGGCTGTCGCCGCAATCCACCAGCAATTCGTCCGGTCCGACAAGGCCTCGCAGCCGCTCACCAAAGCCTCGCCGGTCGTGGACGTCCGAGGTGAACCACACCGTGAGCCTGCGCGCCATCGGCTAACGTTGCCGCGCGCGGTCGACCAAACCGACGGCGTACGCGGCGATGCGTTGCAATGAATCCGGCGGCCCGAGAAGCGCGCGCACTTCTTCGTATCCTTTCGCCTGCGCCGCTGCGGCGCCGGCATCTGAGATCAACGCCCGGCTCTCCTCCATCAGCCGCTCGGGCGTGAAATCGTACTGCAGCAATTCGGGCACGACCGTGTGCCCGGCGACGAGATTCGGCAACGTTATCGGTCCGCGCACGATATGCGGAACACGCCGCTGCGCGATGCGATAGAGAGCGTCGGTGAGTTTGTAGAACGCGACTTGCGGCACCCCTCGAAGCGCGCTCTCCAACACGGCCGTTCCGGATGTCGTCCACGCAAGGTCGGCATCGAGCACCGCGTCCGACGCATCGCTGCGCACGATGTCGACGCCGGCCGGACCGCCCGATGCGGCCCATAGATATCGTATCTGCGCGGCGCGCGCTTCAGACGCCGCGACGACCGTGAAGTGGGCGCCCCAGAGATCGCCTGCTCGACTCGCCGCCTGCGCAAGCACCGGCAGCATGATCGCCACTTCATCGCGCCGGCTGCCCGGCAGCACCGCGATGTGCGGCCGGTCCCGCGGCGGCGAAGGCTTGCGCAGCGCGATCGCTTCCACGAGCGGATGGCCGACGAACTCAGCCGGCAAACCGATCGACGTGTAGAAATCGCGCTGATGCGCAAACGGCGTGAGCACGCTCGCGACACGCGCGACTTTTCGCGCCTGGTGCGCGTTGTCGAGCCACGCGCCCGGCGGAAAATAGTAGAGTGCGGCTCCTCGATAGCCAGTGAAGCGCAGCCACTCGAGCATGCGCAGATTGAACGCGCCGAAATCGACGCAGACGAGCAGCCTCGGCCGGCGAGAGCGGATCCGCTCCGCCAACCCAAGCATGACCGTCAACAGCCAAGGGATTTTGAGATAAGCCGAAATCGGTCCGAGGCTCGCCCACTCGTCGCCGACCGAATCCAGTTCGACGTCGATGCCGGCAGCGTGCATGCGCTCGCCCCCCACGCCGGCTATCGTCAACTCCGGTCTGTGCGCGCGCATCGCGCGCCCTAAAAGCGACGCCTCAAGGTCGCCGGAAGCCTCCCCGGCGACTAAAAAGACGTCTGCGCCCATTTCCTAGCGCTTGAGGACGCCGCGGTCAGACTCGGTCTCGAGGAAGGCGAGCAATTCCTGGCCTTCGCTTGAGGTCGCGACCTGTCGCAACTGCTCGACTGCGGTGGCAAGCGTCATGTTCGGATGGCGCAACAGCCGGTACGCTTCTTTGAGCTCGGCCACCGCATCGCTCGCGACGCGCGCGCGCTCGAGTCCCTTGAGGTTGAGGCTGCGCAGGCTCGCCGGATTCCCTTCCACCGTCGCGAACGGCAACACGTCTTTCTTGACCTTGCTGTACCCGCCGACCATGGCCATGCGGCCGATCCGGACGAACTGATGCACGCCGGCCATGCCGCCGATGTTCGCGCCGTCACCTACGTTGACGTGACCGGCGAGCTGGCTCAGGTTCGACATCACGACCCGGTTGCCGATCACGCAATTGTGCGCGATGTGCACGTACGCCAGCAGATGGTTGTCGTCGCCGACCACCGTCTCGGACTCCGCGCCGGTGCCGCGGTTGATGGTGACGAACTCCCGGATCACGTTGCGGTCGCCGATGCGCACGTACGAGATCTCGCCCTTGAATTTCTTGTCCTGCGACGTGCCGCCGATGACCGCGAACGGATGGATCTGGCATTCCCGGCCGATGGAGGTGTGGCCGTTGATGACCACGTGCGCGAGCAGCTTTGTCTCGCCGCCAATCTCCACGTTTTCGCCCACGAGACAGTAGGGACCGATCTCGACACCGCGGCCGATGCGCGCGGCCGGGTGCACGATGGCAGTGGGATGGATGTTCAGCGAGTAAATGTTGACCCTCTCGCGGTGGCTCACATGACCGCCATGCTATTGATGAAGGATCGACGCGTCAAGGCGGAAGAGCCGCGTATCCGAGACGATCGAGAATGCAAGTTCGCCCGTGCAGACCGTCTGGTCGTCGACCAGCGCTTGCGCCCGCAGGCGGCCGATGTTCCTGCGCACCCACAACACGTCGACTTCCATCACGAGCTTGTCGCCCGGTACGACCGGACGGCGGAATTTCACTTTGTCGATGCTTGCGAGGTACGGCACGTTCGTGGTCTGACTGTTCGGCTCGAGGATGGCGGTGCCGCCCAATTGCGCCATCGCTTCCACGATCAGCACGCCGGGCATCACCGGATTGTTCGGGAAGTGGCCGACGAAGAACGGCTCGTTGAAGGTCACGTTCTTGTAGCCGACCGCGCGTTTTTGCGGATCGAGTTCGGTGATGCGGTCGATCAGCAGCATCGGATAGCGATGCGGCAGTATCTCCATTATGGAGCGGATGTCTACGTAGGTCAAGGCATCTCTTTCTCAGACGCGGTCGACGTCCGTCGACCCGTCACACGATCGCCCGTGCGCCTGCGAACGGCGCCAGCAGGTCGCGCACCGCGGCCACGTGCAGCGCGTGGCCCGACTTCATCGCGATGACTTCGAAGCGCGGCCGCATGCCGAGCAGCGCGAAGTCGCCGATCAGGTCGAGCACTTTGTGACGCACGATCTCGTCCGGGAAGCGCAGCGCGCCCATGTAGCCGTCGCGGTCGATGACCACGGCATTGTCGAGCGAGCCGCCTTGCGCCAGGCCTTGCGAGTACAGGCGCTCGATTTCGGCGCGAAAGCCGAACGTGCGGTTGGGCGCGATCTCGCGCAGGAAGTACTCCGGCGTGATCGGTCCGGTGGCGATGAACTGTTTGCCGACCGGATCGGGAAACTCGACGTAGTAGGAGACGGCGAAATGGGGCGCCGGCACGATGACGACGAGCTTGTCGCCGTCGCGCGACGAATATGCCGTGCGCGCTTCGAGGATCCGTCGGGGCGTACGCTGCTCGACCGTGCCCACGTCGGCGATCGCACGCGCGAAGTCGAGTGCGCTGCCATCCATGATCGGCACTTCTTCGGCGTCGAGACGGACGACCGCGTTGTCGATATCCATGCCCGAAAGCGCCGCGAGGACGTGCTCGACGGTGTTGACCTCAGCGGTGGCCGAGGCGAGCGTGGTGCAGCGGACCGTGGAGCGGACGGTGTCGGGCGATGCCGCTAACCGGGAATCGTCGGCGAGCAAAAAGGAAAAGCCGGCGTTGGCCGGCGCGGGCGATACCGTGACGTTTGAGCGGCATCCGGTGTGCAAACCCACGCCGGAGAGGGTGAACTCGCGTGCTATTGTATGCTGGTATTCCACGTCCACCACGCGCACGAGTCTAGCGGCGTTTGCGAAGCTCCTCGATCGCATCCGTCAGCGCTCGCATCTGTTTCGCGAGCTTAGGCAATTTCCGCAATAAGACCTCTTGCTCCATCGCGGCGCGATGTGCTTGCGCTGGAAAGCCTGAGACGCGCGAACGCGGCGGAATGGATTGCGTCACGCCCGATCGCGCGAGAATGAGCGAGTGTTCGCCGATCTCGATGTGTCCGCTGATGCCCGCTTGACCGGCCACCACAACGCCGTCGCCGAGTTTCGCCGAACCAGCGATGCCCACTTGACCGCAAAGCGTGGAGTGTTCGCCGATCGTGACGTTGTGCCCGACTTGCACGAGATTGTCGATCTTCGTGCCGCTCCCGATGATCGTCGATCCGGTCACGGCGCGGTCGATGCACGAACACGCGCCGACTTCGACGCGATCGCCGATGACGACGTTGCCTATCTGCGGTATCTTTATCTGTTCGATGCCGACGCGCACGAATCCGAATCCGTCGGCGCCGATGACGCAGCCGGCGTTGAGGATGCAGTCGTCGCCCACGATGCAATCGGTCAGGACGGCCGCATGCGGATGCAGCAGCGTGCGCGCGCCGATGCGCGCGTTGCGCCCGACGAAAGCGCCGGCTGAGACGATCGCGCCGTCGCCGA